>RDXA01000320.1 GCA_004292705.1 Sphingomonadales bacterium
TCGCGGCCCGTCAGCTCGGCCATGATGACCTTGGGATCGATCCCGTAGGCGAGCATATGGCCGTGATCGCGGTAGCCGGTGATGACGCTGTCACGTTCGCTGTCGAGTGCGCTCTGCAAGCCAATCGCGACTGCTTCCTGACCGATGTAAAGATGGCAGAACCCACCGATCAGCCCGAGGCCGTAAAGCTGCCCCGCCTTCTCCTCGAACCGCCGGATCAGCAGCATCTGGCGGTAGAATTCGAGCATCTCGGCCTCGCTGGCGGCATAGCGCTTCTTGGCCTCAAAGGCCGCTTGCAGCGAATGGAGCATGAAATCGGCATCGTCCGCCGCCGTTGCGGACGTCTTTGCAGGCTGTTTGGCCAAGACAAGTATCCCTCTCTCTGGCGCACTCATGGGGAGGAGAAGCGCATCACGTCACGGTTCTATTGGCAGGGAGGCAGGCTCTGTGCAACGCCGAGCCGTAGCGGAAACGGATCACGCATACGAAATCAGGTCAGCCAGATCATCCGCCGCCCTTCAATCCTCCAGCGTGATAACGACCTCGTCTTCGCGCATCACGCCGAGCTGATCGCGCACCAACTGGCTGGCGAGATCGGGATCGGCGGCTTCGGGATCGAGCAACATGACACGGTTGCGCAAGCCATCGCGCTTGGCGGTGAGCTGCGCAATCTCGACCTTGCGCACTTCAAGCGCCTCGGCGTTTTCGCTCCAGGCAAGCAGACCCGTCGGCCCGGCAACAGCAAAGCCCGCCATCAGCAACAGCGCGCCCAGCGCCATAAAGCGCTTCAGCCTGTTTTCCGTGCCCGGTTTGCGCATGTGGCGAAAGATCCCTTCTCGTCCCCGCCACAGAATCACACTTGGCTCGCCGCTGCAAGAGCAATGCGTTGCGATGCGCACAAATCCGGTGCGGACGGTGCTCTTTTCAGCAGCAGCGCGGCAATTCAGTAGGACCGGGGCAGACCGAGCACGTGTTCGGCGAGATAGGACAGGATCAGATTGGTCGAAATCGGCGCGACGGTGTAAAGCCGCGCCTCGCGGAACTTGCGCTCGACATCATATTCCTCGGCGAACCCGAAGCCGCCGAAGGTCTGGACGCACATGTCGGCGGCCGCCCAGCTGGCTTCGGAGGCGAGGAGCTTGGCCATATTGGCTTCCTCGCCGGGGTTCCCGCCCTCGTCATAAACCCGCGCGGCGTGGTGGACCATCAACTCGGCGGCCCGCATCTGGGCGTAGGCGCGCGCGATCGGGAACTGGACGCCCTGATTCTGGCCGATAGGCCGCGCGAAGACCGAGCGGTCCTTGGCATAGCCGGTCGCCTTATCGATGAACCACTTGGCGTCCCCGATGCACTCGGCGGCGATCAGGATGCGCTCGGCGTTCATGCCGGACAGGATGTAGCGAAACCCCTTCCCCTCCTCGCCCACCAGCGCGGTGGCGGGAATGCGCAGATCGTCGAAGAAGACCTCGCAACTGGAGTGGTTCATCATCGTGCGGATCGGTTTCACCGTCATGCCGCTGTCCAGCGCTGCCTGCATGTCGACGAGGAAGATCGACAGCCCCTCGGTCTTGCTGGCTGCTTCCTCACGCGGGGTGGTGCGGGCAAGCAGCAGCAGCAGATCGGAATGTTCCGCGCGGCTCGTCCAGATTTTCTGACCGTTGATGATATAATGATCACCGTCAAGGACAGCACGGGTCTTGAGGCTCAACGTATCGGTGCCGCTGGTGGGCTCCGACACGCCGAACGCCTGCAAGCGCAGTTCGCCGCTGGCGATACGCGGGAGATAGGCTGCCTTCTGTTCCGACGATCCGTAACGCAGCAGCGTATTCATGATATACATTTGCGCATGGGCGGAAGAACCGTTGCACCCGCTCGCCTGGATTTCTTCCATGATCACGCAGGCTGCCTCAAGGCTGAGGCCGCTGCCGCCATGTTCGGTGGGGATCAGCGCGGCGAGGAAGCCGGCCTTGGTCAGCGCATCGACAAATTCCGCAGGATATTCGCGCACGGCATCCTTGGCACGCCAGTATTCGCCCGGAAAATCTTCGCACAAACTGCGGACCGCGCGGCGGATTTCGGCGAGTTCCTCGGGCTCGTGGCTGGGCATTTAAGGCGCTTTCTCCATTGGGCAGGTCGGAGGCTTGCCTGTTCGCTGCACCCAAGTCCACCTCATCAATTTGGGTGCCATTGCGAAAGTCGCGGGCCATGGCAATCCCGTTTCGATCTGCTACTGACTACCACCATGAGACGACCGACCATGCACCGCACCGCCGGTGATCCGGACACAGCGGCAGTTCGCGTTTGAACACCGCGGCCCCCGCCCCCGCACTCGCCTATCTTACCCGCACGCAGGAGCGGGCGCTGGCCCTGACCATCGCGGTGGTGACGGCTAATGCCTATTACATCCACCCGATCATTGGCGAGGTGGCCCGCGGCTTTGGCGTAAGCGAGGCGCGGATCGGATTGGTGCCTGCACTCAACCAGCTCGCACTCGCACTCGGCATCCTGTTGCTGCTGCCGCTGGGCGATTTCGTCTCCAACCGGCGCCTGTGCCTGATCTTCGTTGCAGCGCAGACCCTATGTCTTGGCGGCATGGTGCTGGCGCGGGACTTCGCGCTGTTTACGGCCGCGTCCACCTTGCTCGGTTTCTTCACCATAGCGCCATATCTGATCCCCGCCTTTGCCTCAAAGCGGGTTGCGCCCGAGCGGTTGGGACAGGTTACCGCGCAGCTGACCGCAGCGGTTATCTTCGGCATTCTGGTCGCTCGGGTCGGTGCAGGAATCATCGCAGAACGTGCGGACTGGCACACCGTTTATGTTTGCGCCTTCGTGCTGATGGTTGCGGTAACCGCGCTGATGCCCATCACGATGCGCAGCGAGGCCACCGCGAAGCAATCCCAGGCTCACTATGGCGCGCTGCTGGCTTCGGTTTTCACCCTTGCGGCACGGCACCCCGACATGCGCATTTCGGCCGCGATCCAGGGACTGAACTTCGCGACCTTCACCGCCAGCTGGCTGGCGCTGGCGCTGCACCTGACCAGCCCGGCGATGGGGTATGGCACCGATAATGTCGGCTACCTCGCCGGGATCGCTGCGATCAGTATCGTCACCACCCCGCGGCTGGGGCGATGGGCCGACAAGGTCGGCGCCCGCCGGGCACGGCTGGTGGTGGCAATCGTACAAATCGGCGGCATTGCGCTGTTTTATCCGTTCGGATTTTCCATCTGGACACTGCTGGTGCCGCTGCTGCTGGTCAACACCGTCGGGCCGACAATCGACGTGACCGGGCGGATGACGCTCTTCGCACTCGCCCCGGAAATCCGCACCCGGCTCACCACGAGCTACATCGTCACGATGTTCGTGGGCGGCGCGATTGGCAGCGCTGCCGGCACGGCGGTTTATGATGTCGGCGGATGGGCAGGCACCTGCATGCTTTTGCTGGCCATGTCTTGCGGAGTGCTGGCGCTCGCTTTTCTTGCGGAATGGCGCTGGACGCGTCAGCGGCAAGAATGGTGACCCCGGCGCGATTCGAACGCGCGGCCCCCAGATTAGGAATCTGATGCTCTATCCTGCTGAGCTACGGGGTCCCG
>RDXA01000321.1 GCA_004292705.1 Sphingomonadales bacterium
GCACGCTGCCGCCGAGCTGGCGCATCGCAATGTCGAAGCTGACGCGGGTACGCGTCGAGTTTTTCTCGAACACCAGCGCCAGCACCCGGCCCGCCAGCGGCGCGTCGGCATCGGGCCGCCCCTTGGGCCAGCCCGCGCGCGCCGCCTTGCGATCAATCGCGTCATTGATCATCGCAGCGATCGCATTGCCCCCGGCATCGCCGAGATCGAGGAAGTGCTTCATGCCGCCTCGGGCACCTTGAAGCTCGCCGCGCCGGCCGACAGCTTGTCGAAGAACTCGTCGATCTCGGCATCGCCGATCACCAGCGGCGGGATGATGCGGATGGTGTTGTCCCCTGCGGCCACCGTCAGCAGCTGGTGATTGTCGCGCAGGTGGACGTAGAACGGGCGGCTTTCCATCGTCATCTTGAGGCCGAGCATCAGGCCCTTGCCGCGCACCAGTTCGAACAGATCGGGATAATTGCCGATGAACTGTTCCAGCCGCGAACGCAGCCGCTCGCCCTTTTCGGTCACGGCGGCGAGGAATTCGTCGTTCGCGACCGCTTCCATGACCGCCATCCCGGCTGCCATCCCCAGAGGGTTGCCGCCATAAGTCGATCCATGGGTGCCGAAGGTCATGCCGCGCGCGGCCTTCTCGGTGGCGATGCAGGCACCCAGCGGAAAGCCGCCGCCGATGCCCTTGGCGGTCGCCATGATGTCGGGCGTGATCCCGTAATGCTCATAGGCATAGAGCTTGCCGGTGCGCGCGACGCCGCACTGCACCTCGTCTAGGATCAGCATCAGCCCATGCTCGTCGCACAGCGCGCGAAGGCCCTCCATGAATTCCTGCGAGGCGGGGCGGATCCCGCCTTCGCCCTGAATCGGCTCGACCAGAATGCCCGCCGTCTTCGGCCCGATCAGCGCCTTGGCCGCTTCCAGATCGTCGAAGGGCGCATATTTGAAACCCTCGAGCAGCGGCGCAAAGCCGTGGTGCATCTTGGTCTGGTTCGAGGCCGAGATGGTCGCCATCGTGCGGCCGTGGAAGGCGTTGTGGAAGGTGATGATCTCGAACCGACTCGCATCGCCCGCCGCACCGGCATTCTGGTGATAGGCACGCGCGGTCTTGATCGCGCATTCCACCGCTTCGGCGCCCGAATTGGTGAAGAACACCGTGTCGCCGAATGTGGTGTCGACCAGCCACTGCGCCAGCTTTTCGCCTTGCGGGCTGCCATAGAGGTTCGACACATGCATCAGCGTCGCGGCCTGCTGCTGGATCGCGCTGATCAGCCCTTCATGCGAATGGCCCAGAAGGTTGACCGCAATGCCGCTGGCGAAATCGAGATAGCGGGTGCCGTCCTCGTCGATCAGGTGGCAATGCTCGCCGCGCACCGGCCGGACACCGCAACGCGGATAAACGGGCATGAGCGGAGTAATCGACATGGGCTTTGTCCTGAAATGTGAAATGCGAGGATGAAAAATTCGCGGGAGTCGAAACGCAAATGGCGGCCCTGAACCAGAGCCGCCATCTGCAATCCGTTATTCTTTCGCCGGTTCCGGGTCAAACCACGGTGGGGCGAAAAAGAGGCTAAAATCAGCCTTCGATCGGGGCCAGATTGACGGCGGAATACTTTCCGCGTCGATCAACCTCGAGATCGAATTCGTAACGCTCGCCTTCGTTAAGAGCCGAAAGCCCCGAACGCTCGACGGCGCTGATGTGGACGAAGGCATCGGGCTGGCCGTCATCACGCACGAGGAAGCCGAAGCCCTTCATGGCGTTGAAGAATTTGACAGTGCCTTTGGCACGCTCACCGGTCAATTCACGTTGCGGAGCAGCCGGCTTGGCCGCCACGGCGATCACGTCACCAACGACCTGAAGATCCTGCGCGGACACTTTGCCACCGCGATCCACGAGGTTGTATTGCAGCTCCTGGCCCTCGGCCAGACCTTCAAGTCCGGCACGCTCGACTGCGCTGATATGGACGAAGACGTCTTCGCCGCCACCTTCCTGCTGGATAAAGCCGAAGCCTTTCTGGGTGTTGAAGAACTTCACCGTGCCCTTGCCTGTGCCCACGATCTGGGCAGGCATACGCGGCGCACCGCCGCCAAATCCACCGCCGCCGCCGCCGCCCGGGCCACGCGGGCCGCCGCCAAAGCCGCCACCGCCGCGCGGGGCACCGCCTCCGCCGCCGCCATAGCGATCACCACCGCCACCGCCAAAACGGTCACCACCGCTGCCGAAATCGCGCGGGGGCGGAAAACCGTCATTCCCGCCACCAAACGGATCGAAACCTTCTTCGCCGAAACCGTCGCGCTTGTCGCGGCCGCGCCGGCGTCCCCTATCGTAACCCATATATCAGAACGTACCTTGCCACACTGCCCGTCCTCCAATGTACCGGTGGCGAGGACAGTGATCCGCACCGGACACAGTCGCACCAATCCTGTGATCTGGCACGCGCATAGGTTGCGTATAGCGCACAAAAGCTTGCTTTGCGAACGAAATCACCGAGTGACAGCGGCACCGTATCAGTTCTTGCCGCGAATGCTTGTATGACGTCCGGCCATTGGGCATGACACTGGTGCAATCAGGGTGCACAGGTAGGACGCAGCATGAACGATTTTCGCCGCCTCAACGAAAATGTGTTGGTTAGCCCGCAACTTGCGCTGGACGATCTGGCTGCTGCCGCCACGCTTGGCGTAAGCACAATTGTCAATAACCGTCCCGATGGCGAGGAACCGACAGCTCCGCAGGGCGATGCGATCGAAGCGGCGGCAGCGGCGGTGGGGATCAACTATGTCGCCATCCCGATCGGCCATTCGGGCTTCAGCGAGCCGCAAGTCGATGCGATGATCGCGGCGCTGGAACAGGCCGAAGGGCCGATTCTCGCCTATTGCCGCTCAGGTACGCGTTCCACCCTGCTGTGGGCGCTCGCCGCTGCCAAACAGGGCGAGGCTCCTGAGACCATCGCCCGCACTGCCGCACGGGCTGGTTATGATGTCAGCCCGATCCGCGCGATGATCGACATGCTCGCCGCACGCTGAGGCGCATCGCCCGTGGACGTGCCGCCGCTGGTGCTTCAGACTGCTGGCTCGCTGGTCGCGATCCTCGCGCTGGCGGGGCTGGCATGGTGGCTGAAACTGGGCGGCGCGCCGCGTCTTGCGAGCGAGGCGGATGTGATCCGCGCGGCGGGCGAGGTGGAGGATGGATTTTTCGCGGAAGCCATTGCCTGTGATGCTGAAGGCTTGGGCGCACTCGCGCGCGATCGGGACGGGCGGATCATGCTGATCCGTCGCCATGGCAACCGGTACGCTGGCCGTGTGCTCACCGGGGCGGCCAAGGCCTTGGGCGCCGATCAACCGGGTGAGTTCAATATCATGATCGATCCGGGTGAGGCGCGTTTTGGCACGGCCTTCTTCACTATCGACGAACCGGAGACTTGGGCGGACGCGATCAATCGGTTAAGCACGGACGGCAATGCCTGAGTTCAACCCCACCCAATATGCCGTGCCGCTGTTCGTGGTGGCGGTGCTGGCCGAGATGATCTGGGCGAAATTCCGCGCGCCCGAGGCATACGAGCCCAAAGACACCCTCGTCAGCCTCATGTTCGGGCT
>RDXA01000350.1 GCA_004292705.1 Sphingomonadales bacterium
CTGAAGGGGAGGTGGAGAAGTGAGAATCCTCCTCACCAATGACGACGGCATCCACGCCCCCGGTCTCAAGGTGCTGGAGGAGATCGCCCGCCAGTTCTCCGCTGACATATGGATCTGCGCGCCGTCCGAAGAACAGTCTGGCGCGGGCCATTCGCTCACACTGACCCGGCCGGTCAGGCTCAACAAGCTGGGCGAACGGCGCTTTTCCGTCACCGGCACGCCGACCGACTCGGTGATGATGGCGCTGCGCACCGTCATGCCCGACGCGCCCGACATCATCCTTGCGGGCGTCAACCGCGGCGCGAATCTGGCTGACGATATCACCTATTCAGGCACCGTCTCCGCCGCCATCGAAGGCGCGCTGGCGGGCATCCGGTCGATCGCGCTGAGCCAGGTCTATGCCCGCGAAGGGATGGGCGATGACGTGCCTTTCGGCGCGGCGCTGGAATGGGGCCCCAAGGTGCTCGCGCCCCTGATCGACGCGCCAATGGCCGAACGCACGCTGATCAACATCAACTTCCCCGCGATCCCCGCCGATGAGGTGAAGGGCATCCGCGTCGTGCGGCAGGGCTTCCACGACTATTCGCGCGGCACCATCGTCGAAGGCCGCGATCCACGCGGCTATCGCTATTTCTGGTTCGGGCTCGACCAGATCGAACACACGCTCGATCACGGCACCGATCTTGAAGCAATCGAGGATGGCTTCGTCGCGGTCACCCCGCTCCAGCTCGATCTTACCCACTATTCGACCATCGGCATTCTCGCCGAACGGTTCGGCGACTGATGGCGCGGAGCGGCCCGACCAACCCGTTCCGACGCAAGCCGCGGCTCGCAGAGCAGTTCCAGCCGCTCCGGCGGCAGGTGAAGCTCCCGGTCTGGGGCGATCTCGGGATCCGCATGAGCCTCGCGCTCGGGCTGATCCTGCTGGTGATCGCGATCCACTGGTGGGACCGCGCCGGCCTCAAGGACAATTTCGACGATCACATCAGTTTCGTCGACGTCGTCTATTTCACCATGATCAGCATCACCACCACCGGCTTCGGCGATATCGCCCCGATCACCGATCGCGCGCGGCTGATCGAGGCGGTGATCGTCACGCCGGTACGCGTCGCGGTGCTGTTCATTTTCGTGGGCGCGGCCTACGATTTCGTCATCAAGCGCAGCTGGGAGAAATGGCGCATGGCCCGCATTCAGGAACAGCTGACCGATCATGTCGTGGTGCTCGGCTACGGCGTCTCGGGCGCGCAGAGCGTGGGCGAACTCATCGAGCGCGGGGTCGACCCGCGCAGCATCGTGGTGATCGACCCGATCGAGGAGCGGCTGGAGGAGGCCGAGAAGCTCGGCGTCAATGTCATGGCCGCCGATGCCACCCGTGACGAGACGCTGAAGGCGGTGCGCATCGCCGAGGCGGCAAGCGTGCTCGTATCGGCGGGGCGTGACGACACCTCGATCCTGATGGTGCTCACCGTCCGCCACCTCGCGCCCGATGTGCCGATCAGCGTGGTGGTGCGCGCCGACGACAACGAGTTGCTGGCGCGGCAGGCGGGCGCGAACAATGTCATCAACCCGGTGCGCTTTACCGGGCTGTTGCTGGCAGGCAGCGTCAAGGGCGCACATATCGCCGATTACCTTGCCGATCTCGCCAGTGTCGGCGGGCGGGTGCAGCTCGTCGAGCGGGTTGTGAGCGAGGCCGAATGCGGCAAGCCGATCAGCGCCTTGCAGAGCGGCGGGCAGGGCCTGCGCGTCTATCGCAATGGCCGCGCGATCGGGTTCTGGGAGGAGGAGTGCCAGATGCTCCAGCCCGGCGACGTGGTGGTCGAGATTGTCCCGACTTCCCCCAACGAGGCAGGCTGACTTACCCTCTGAACCAGACGAACACACCGCCCATCGCTGCCATGCCGACGAGGAAGTGCCCCGCATCGATCAGGAACAGCGCAAGCGGTTTGCGCTGGTGCAGATAGTTGATCCCGATCGCGGGGATCATCACGCCCACCGCAAAGCCCACTGCCATCATCATCACCACAAAGGCGGGCGGATCGGTGCGGGCGAGCAGGTGCCACAGCACCATCGCGATCAGCATTTCAAAGGCAAAGGTCAGCGCGAAGATCAGCCCCATATTGCCCGCCTTGAGCTGGGTGTTCGAAAGCCCCGCCGCACGCTGCCAGGGCTTCGCAAAGATCACGCCGTACCACAGCGCGCCAATGGCGAAAAAAGCGAGCGTTCCCGCCAGCACCGGCCACAGGGCAAAATCACTCATCCTTGATCTCCTTCGGCCTCAGGCCATTCGAGTTCCAGCGTCGCATTGACGGCAGCGTCCCGCCATTCGCCCAGAAAGGCATCGAGGGCAGCGCGGATGTCGCCCAACTTGTCAGGCACACCGCCGGGTGCCGGCACGAGCGAGGCCGCCCAGGCCGGCTTGGCCATCGCCATGATCGCCGCGTCATCCGCCCCGCCGCTCCAACTGGCGGCCTCGAAACATTCAACCAGCCGTTCGGCCTGGATGAGTTCGACGATTGCCGGATCGGGCATGGCTGCGCGCGCGGCGCTGGCATGACCGCCTGCAAGCGCCATCGCCTGCACCGCTTCCGGCTCCATCCCGCGCGCAACCAGCCCCCAGAAGCCAGCCTGCATCCCGAGGCCGCGCTCGATGAAGAAGTGGAAGGCGTCGTGAGGATAGGGGCCCTTTTTGGTAAAGCCGAAGCGGGTGCGCGAACCATCGGCCCGCGTCACCGCGACATGATCTTGCCTCGTCCCTTTGGTGATCGCGATGCGCATGGGCGGCCTTTAGCCCAGTTCGCGGCCCGCGTGTAGGGCGCCCGCGCGCTAGATCACGTAGGCGAATTCCTCGGCTTCAGGCGAAGGCTTGCGGCCGCGCATTTCGGCGTCGAGCTGGACGACGGTGCGACTGGCAGTCTTGACGAACAGGCCGGGGACGATGGCGTGAACCATGCAGGCCAATCCGCCCAGCATCATTCGCCAGCCGAAGCTGAGCGCCGTGCGGGCATGCTGGCCGTAGGTCTCGCCAATGGCGCGCGGATGGTCGGTGAAGAGCTTGGCGATCATGCCATCCCAAATGCCCGAGCGGCCGGTTTGCCGTCAAGCCTGCGCGATGAGGATATTCTGGCACAAATCCCGCACACCGTGTAGGGGCGCGCCGCTATGTCCACCGCACCCACCGTTCTCCCCGACCAGAAAACCGTCGGCATGGTCAGCCTCGGCTGTCCCAAGGCGCTCGTCGATTCCGAGCGTATTCTCACCCGCCTGCGCGCCGATGGCTATGCCTTTGCGGCTGACTATGCCGGGGCGGACGTGGTGCTGGTCAACACCTGCGGCTTTCTCGACAGCGCCAAGGAGGAAAGCCTTGCCGCCATCGGCGAGGCGATTGCCGAGAACGGCCGCGTGATCGTGACCGGCTGCATGGGCGAGGAAGCCGATGCGATCCGCGCCGTCCATCCGCAGGTGCTCGCGGTGACGGGGGCTCACCAATATGAGCAGGTGGTCGAAGCGGTGCACACGCACGCGCCGCCCTCGCAAGGCCCGTTCGTCGACCTTATCCCGCAGCCGGACATCAAGCTGACGCCGCGCCATTACAGCTACCTCAAGATTTCCGAGGGCTGCAATCACTCCTGCGCCTTCTGCATCATCCCGAGCTTGCGCGGGAAGCTCACCAGCCGCCGTATCGATGCCGTGCTGCGCGAGGCGGAAAAGCTGGTGGCGGCGGGGACCAAGGAACTGCTGATCATCTCGCAGGACACCAGCGCCTACGGCGTGGATATCCGCCACGAACCGCGCGCGTGGAAGGGCCATGACGTGCGCGCGCACATGACCGACCTGGCGCGTGAGCTGGGCGGCCTGCGCACGCCCGAAGGCCACGCGCCGTGGGTGCGCCTCCACTACGTCTACCCCTACCCGCACGTCGATCAGGTCATCCCGCTGATGGCCGAGGGGCTGCTGACGCCCTATCTCGACATCCCGTTCCAGCACGCCAGTCCCAAGGTGCTGAAGCTGATGCGCCGCCCCGCCAACGAAGCGAAGGTGCTCGAACGGCTGAAGTCGTGGCGCAACATCTGCCCCGACATCGCAATCCGCTCGTCCTTCGTGGTCGGCTTCCCGGGCGAGACCGAGGCGGACTTCCAGTATCTCCTCGACTGGCTGGAGGAAGCGCAGCTTGACCGTGTGGGCGCTTTCCGCTTCGAACCCGTCGAAGGCGCCGCCGCCAATGCCCTGCCCGATCAGGTGCCCGAGGCGGTGAAGGAAGAACGCTACGCCCGGATCATGGAAGTGACCGAGCGCATCAGCGCCGCGAAACTCGCCGCCAAGGTCGGCCGCATGCTGCCTGTGATCATCGACGAGGTCGGCGAGCCCGACGAGGACGGCGATATCGGTGCGACCGGCCGCAGTCAGGCCGATGCGCCCGAAATCGACGGCGCGGTCTATCTTCGCAACGTGCCCGAAACTCTCGCCCCGGGTGATATCGTGCAGGCGACCATCGAGGATGCCGACGCACACGACCTGTTCGGGGTGATCGCGCGTTAACACCTGACCATGCGGCGTCCCCGCAAGGGACGTGGCCGCGTTAATCGCTGGCAACCGGAGAACTTACGCGGCATATTCGTGGTCATGATCCGTATCATCACTCTGCTCGCCGCCGTCGCCTTGCTGCCCCATGCAGCGATCGCCCAGTCCAATGCCGGTCAGGCAGCTGACGCCGCTGAAACGGTTGCAACGCGCGCGACTGGCACCTTCGAGGCGATCGATCCCGACAGTGAAATGTCCGCAGACGACGATGCCGCAGCAGTCTATGCAGGTCTGCCGCAGCTGGATGTCTCCGCACCGGTTGTCGCGCCGTCCATGGCTGTCGAACCCGAAGCGATGCGCGGCCCGGCAGCCCGAATGATCTCGCAGGAGGTGGTGCAACCCCTGCCCGCTGCCACCGCGCCTGTTGCGGTCGCTGCGCCTGCTCCGATTGCGGCTCTCGCCAGCAGGGACCCTTTCGTGATCAAGTCGATCCTGCCGATCGAGGGCTCGATCCGCTATGGCGACTGGTTCTGGGACGAAAGCGCCGCGCCGCGCAGCGGGACGCTGGTGATTACCATCGACCTTGAGGCCCGCGTGATCAGCGCATTCCGCGACGGGCATGAGATCGGCACAGCAGTGGCACTGCTCGGCACGCAGGCGCATCCGACCCCGGTCGGCACCTTCCCGATCCTCACCAAGGAGAAGGACAATGTTTCCGAGAAGTATAACAACGCGCCGATGCCATGGACGCTGCGACTGACGTGGGACGGAATCGCGATCCACGGCTCGCCGGTCATGAATGGCTATGCCAGCCACGGCTGCATCGGGGTGCCTGACGAATTTGCCGCCAAGCTGTTCGCCGCTGCCAAGCGCGGAGACAAAGTGATCGTCACCCGGGGCAAGATGGTCGGGATCGGCGACAAGGTCTTGTGAGCAGGGCCTAGTTCATCGCTGCTCGCGGCGGCTCGGGCCGGAAGCGCCACACGCGCATCGTCACTCCGATCTTTTCCACCTTTTCCACCCCGGCAACGGCCAGGACTCCGCCCAGAGAAGCATTTTCGCCCGCCCACAACCGGTCCCATGCGCGTGCGGCCTCCGTGCGGGATGCGTGGCCACCAAGCGCGGCAATGATCCGGCAGATTGTCTCGATGGCAATGACCCGCGGGACATTGGCGCAATAGGCAAAACCGAGCCCACCAGCCGCGTCCGCGTCACGCATCACCATTTCGTGCCAATCGAGCTCGGCATACCATTCAAGCGCCTGCAAGCTCTCGCCAAGATGCGCGGCGCTGGCAGCGATCTGGACCGGGTCGAGCCAATCGGCCTCGGCCAGCCGGGCCCGTAGCCGGGCGCGGTCGAAATCGGGGTTGGAGTTGGAAGGGTCTTCAGCCGCCGTCATCCCCGCGGCCGCGACAATGCGCGCCAGTTCGGCCTTGCGCCAACCGAGCAGCGGGCGCAACAGCGTGACCTCGCTCCCCGCGATCGTGGCGCACGGGCGCACCCCGGCGAGGCCCGCAAGGCCGCTCCCGCGGTTCAGCCGCATCAACAGCGTCTCGGCCTGATCATCGGCATGATGGGCAGTCGCCACGGCGCCCAATCCAGCCTCCCCCGCCCAGCGGGCCAGCGCTGCATAGCGCGCCGCGCGCGCCTGAGCCTGCACATTGCCCGGCGCAAGCGACACGGTGATCGGCATGAAGGGGATGCCTCGCTCAGCAGCGATCCGCTCGACCAGCGCGACCTCGCCCGCCGCTTCGGGGCGCAGCCCGTGATTGATGCTGGCGACGGCAATCTGCCCCGGAAGCGCCTCATGCGCCAGCAACAGCAGCGCCAGACTGTCCGGACCGCCAGAGACAGCAAGGCCCAGCGGCCCTGCGCGCTCCCGCTTGGGCCAAATCGTCGCCAGATCGGCAGCGAACCGCCCTGCGGGGCTTTGGCCTAGCTGCACTTCACCTTGGCGCGGCTGGCCTGATAGTCGCTTGCGAGCCGCCCGGACGCAATCAGCGGGTAAGTCTCGGCAAACTCGGCAAGAGCGATGCAGGCCCGCTTGGTGTCCTTCATCGCAATCATCGAAACGCCGAGATAAAGCAGGCTGTCGGGCGCGCGGTCACCGGCCTTGTTGGCCTGGTAATTGCGCAGGAACCAGCGCGCGGCGTCCTCCGGCATGTTGTCATCGAGAAACGCACGGCCGAGAAGGTTACGCCCGAAGCTGATGCGCGAATGGTTGGGAAATTGCTCGACGAACTTGGTGAGCTGCTGGCGCGCTTCGGGGAAGAACCCGTCGTTCCAGAGCCGGAAGCCATAGGAATATTCATCATCCCCTGCGTCAGCCGTCTGCGGCTTGGCGATGGCCTGCACCGCCGCGAGACGTGTGGCACTAGGCGAGGCAACGGATCCGGCGGGCGCGGCCTGCACGGGAGGTTTAGCGGCAGGTGCAGCGACAACTGTTGCCGCTGCCGGAACAGTGGCCGCTGGCTGAATTGTGGACGAGGCCGTCTCGGCAGCCGGGATGACCGGCGCATTGGCCGCAGTCTCAAGCGCGGCCAGCCGCTGCTCCATCTGCCCAAGCGCGTTGGCCTGTTCCTCGGAACGGGCGGTAAGTGCCTGCAACTGCGCCTCGAGCGCATCGAGCCGCACGAGAATGTCGGTCACCGCTGTGGTCGAAGGTGCGCCGGAGGTAGGAGGAGGCGTGCTGGCAGGAGCCTGCGTGCCGGGGGTGATCTGCGGCTCGAAGAAACGTCCGTCGCCGCCGGGAAAAACCTTTCGCTGGATGGCGCGGACCTCTGCCTCGATCTTGCGCAAGCGCGTTTCGGCAGCGCTGTCCTGCGCGAGCGCGGGAACGGGCGCGGTGGCAACCGTCACCGCAGCCAGAACAACGCTGGCCAGACGCAGAGTGATGCTGTTCGGGGCGCGGGTTCGCAGGATGGCGGTCATGGCTCGTCAGGCTCCCTGGCAATGTTGGCGCCGCAATGGCGCAGACCACATAAATCTCTCGGTTAACCCTGCCCCGCACTGGCGCTCAAGTCGAGACCGTCAGGTCACCTAATCAACGGGAAAAGGGTTAACGCCCCGGCGCCTGTGATGCATCGATTGCCTGTGCAGCCTCGCTGTCCGGAACTTCCGACGTAGGTTCGCCCGTCGGCACGGTCTCGGCGGCAGACGGACGAGGAGCCACACGGCGGCGAACGGTTCGCGGCGGCGCAGAGGTCTCGCCTGCCAGCGGGCTCGCGGTGTTCGCCACAGCCGGAGCCGCCGCGCGCGCGACCAGAGCCGCTGCCGAAACCGGCATGTCCGAAATTGTCTCCGGCCGGTCAGACAGCTTTGCGACCGACTGGCCGCCGATTGTCACTGCCAGTGCATCGGGCCGACCAGTATTGATCCGCGGATCGCGCGCTGCCACCGGCACCTCCACTGTCTCGCCCTGCTTCAGCCTGCGTTCGGTCAGCCGCTCGCCACCCTCTTCGTAAAGCCGCACCCAGATGCCGTCTTCGAGCGCGGTCAGCACAACCGGGCCGCTGGGCACCGCTGCAGGCGCAGCAGCGGCAAGAGTGGTAGCTGGTGCCGGCGCGGTGGCGTCAGGCGTCGGCGAAATCAGAGAGCCCGGCACGCTTCCAGCGCCGAAATAGCTGTTGTAGAAGGCAAAAGCCCCGATCGCGAAGATCAGCACCGCACCGCCCATGGCCCAGGCGAGACCTGCCGAAGGCAGCCGCGCGGGATCACCCGGCTCCATCGCCTGCGAAGGCACCGTGCGCCGCATCGACCCATCGGCCAGTTCGGCGCGGACCGCCTCGGTCATCGCCACCTCGTCAAGCCCGACGGCCTTGGCAAAGGTTCGTGAAAAGCCGATCGCGTAGGCGCGCGAGGGCAGGTTCTCGAAATTGCCGGCCTCGATCGCCTCCAGATGGCGCAGCGGAATGCGCGTTTCGGCGGCGATATGGGCAAGATCGAGCCGCAGTGCCTCGCGTGCTGCGCGCAAGCTCGCGCCCGGCCCGGCAAGGCCCGGTTCCTGCGCGGTGCCTGCGCTATTGAGTTCTTCGCTGTCCATGTGACCCGGGTCCCGCGCCTTCTTGCGAGGCTTGAGTGAGAGAATGTGCGTGAATTGTCCTTGAACGGGACTCACCCTGTGCGAGGCGTCCTGTCAAGCTTCGCCATAGCACTCCAGCGCACCGCGCGCACGCTTCTCCGCATGCACGGCGTCAATCATATTCGATGTCGCGCGCATCGGCCCACGCCGCAAGCTGCTCTCGCAGGCTTTGCTCCGGGCTCAGGAGCCAGCCGGTCATGGCTGACGTGAGCTCGGCCAGATCGACCTTGCGCACCAGTTCCTTGATCGGGCCGACAGCGGCCGGCGTGATCGAGAGGCGGCGATATCCGATCCCCATCAGGGCCAGCGCCTCCAGTCTGCGCCCGCCCATCTCGCCGCATACCCCGATATCGACCCCGCTGCCGACGCTGTTTTGCATCACCCGGCGAAGGAAGCGGAGGATCGACGGGCTGAGCCAGTCATAGCGTTCCGCCAGCTTGGGATTGGCGCGGTCGGCGGCGAACAGGAACTGGGTCAGATCATTGGTGCCGATCGACAGGAAGGAGAGGCGCGGCAGCAACATGTCGAGCACCTCGGCAAGCGCGGGCACCTCCAGCATCGCGCCGAAATGAATGCGTTCGGGCAGGAGCTTCTTCTGCGCCCGCAGGAAGGCGAGCTGTTCGTCGAACACGGCCTTGGCGGCATCGAACTCCCAGGGCTCGGAGACCATCGGGAACATCACGTAGAGCGAGCGCCCCCCGGCCGCCTCCATCAGCGCGCGCGCCTGGATCTTCATCAGGCCTTCGCGCTCCAGCGCGAGGCGCAGCGCGCGCCAGCCCATCGCCGGGTTTTCGTCCTGCGCGGCGATCTCCGAGGCGAGATAGGGCACCGACTTGTCGCCGCCGATATCGACCGTGCGGAAGATCACCGGCTTGTCGCCAGCGGCATCGAGCACGTCACGGTAGAGCCGGGTCTGGCGCTCGCGCTGCGGCAGGGTGGCGGAGACGAGGAACTGGAACTCGGTGCGGAACAAGCCCACCCCGTCCGCGCCAGTCATCGCCAGCGCACTCATATCGTCGCGCAGGCCTGCGTTCATCATCACCTGAATGCGCGTGCCGCAGCGGGTGAAGGGCTCGACATCCCTGAGCGAGGCATAGGCCGCCTGCTTCTCGCGGCTCTTGGCGAAGCGCGCGTGAAATGCATCGGCGACCTGCGGCAGCGGACGGATGATGGCATTGCCGGCGCTGGCATCGAGCAGGATCTCGTCGCCTTCGCGGATCGTCGCGCGCACGCCCCCACCCTTGCCGTGGTTGATCCGGCCGAGAACAGGCACATTCATCGCTCGCGCCACGATCACCACGTGCGCGGTGAGTGATCCTTCCTCGAGGATAACGCCTTTCAGCCGCCGCTTGTCATATTCGAGCAGCTCAGCCGGACCGAGGTTGCGCGCGATCAGGATCGTGTCCTTGCGAAGGCCCTGCGATGCCGCAGTGCCGACCTGCCCGGCGACGATCCGGATCAACCGGTTCGCCAGATCTTCCAGATCGTGCATCCGGTCGGCCAGCAGCGGATCGTCGATCTCGCGCATCCGCATCCGCGTGTGTTGCTGCACTCGCTCGATCGCCGCTTCGGCGGTGAGACCGCTGTCGATCGCCTCGTTGATGCGCCGCGACCAGCCTTCGTCGTAGGCGAACATCTTGTAGGTTTCGAGCACCTCTTCATGCTCGCCGCCGACGCCGAATTCGGCCTGGCTGGCGAGGGTGTCGATCTGTTCGCGCATCCGGTCGAAGGCGCGGTAGACGCGCTGGCGCTCGGCCTCGATGTCCTCGGCCATAACCTGCGTGATCTCGACGCGCGGCTGGTGGTAGACGGCAACCCCGGCGCCCAGCCCCTTGACCAGCGTCAGACCGGTGAGGCTCTGCGGGCCAGTCTGCTCCTGCGTCAGCCCGCGCGCTTCTTCCTCATCGACCAGTTCGGCATTGGCGATCAGCTCGCTCAGAACCATCGCGGTGGTCTGGAGCGCCTCGATCTCGACCTCTTCATAGCGGCGCGGCTCGACATGCTGGACGCACAGCACGCCCACCGCGCGTTCGCGGTAGACGATCGGCACCCCGGCGAAGGAGTGGAATTTCTCCTCGCCCGTTTCGGGGCGATACTGGAAATCGGGATGAGCCTTGGCCTCGGCAAGATTGAGGGTATCGACCTTCTGCGCGATCGCGCCGGTCAGCCCCTCGCCAATCGCCATGCGGGTGACGTGCACGGCGCTCTGGTTGAGGCCGCGGGTGGCGAACAGCTCCAGCATCCCCTCGCGCAGCAGGTAGATCGAGCACACCTCGCTCGACAAGCATTCGCCGATGATCTCGACCACCTGATCAAGCTTGGCCTGCGCGTGCATGCGCGATGCCATGACCTCGGTGAGGCGCATCAATATCTGGCGGGCGGCGGCGGCGGCGGTCATCACGCGTGAGACTTATTCATTCCACGCGGCAAATGCAAAAGCCGTGATCGCGGCGCGCCGCGCCCGGTGGATGATCGGTCGCCGTCAGACGCCGGAAATTTCTTCCTTCAATCGCAGCTTCTGCTTTTTGAGGGACTGGATCATCGCGGTGTCGGGCACTGGCCGGGCCAGCTCGTCGCGCAAGCGGGCTTCGAGGCCGGCATGCTTGCTCTGGAGGGCGTGGAGGTGGGATGACACTGCGGTCGATGCCATTATGCGTTCTCCTGTCCATGCGGGGGAATGCCCCCGGAAAGGCGACTCGGCACGTAATGCGGCCGGGCCGCAGGTTTCTTGAAACCACAGGCACGCTAGCTTGCAAAGCCCTGATGACTGCTTAATCGGCGCAACCGCAGCAGCGTGCGGCGAAGCGTTGGAATGCATCGTGTCATCGCGGGGTGAAATCTGCGCAAGCCATCTACCAAATCCGCGCGGGAACGCGTAGCGCGTCGCAGCATTTGCGCGGCAGGGCCGCATGAGCGAGGAAGGGATCAAAGGCAACGATGACCGAGCAGGAGCTCAGGAAAACGCTCGAATTGCTCAAGACCGAGCATCGCGACCTCGACGCCGCGATTGCTGCCCTGACGGAGGCAGCCCGCGGCAGTGCGTCTGCCGACATGCTGCAGATCGCCCGCCTCAAGAAGCGCAAGCTGCGCCTCAAGGACCAGATCGCGATCATCGAAGACACGCTGCTGCCCGACATCATCGCCTGATCTGCCCTGATCGCGCCGGCGCATGAAGACGCAAGCTGCGAACCGGCATGGTAAGCGAAATCTTAATTCTGTTCCCGCGCGGGACGCTGGCAAAAATTGCTTGGAAAGTAACCATGCTTCCGGTGGCGAGAGTGGCCTTGGCCGCGTAGGCTGCCGCGCATCATGGCCCGCACCACCAATCTTTCGCGCCCGATCATCGAGGCTCTCTACACCGAAGCCCTCGTGCTTGCCGACGAGGTGCGCGCCGTTTTCGCCGCCGGCACGCGCGAGCCGCTGGCGGGTGAGGACGCCTTTATGCGCCTTGCGCTGTCCACTGAAGGGCTCAAGACCACCACCCGGATGATGCATGTGCTGGCCTGGCTGCTGAACCAGCGCGCGCTATTCTCGGGCGAGCTGAGCGAACATCAGGTGCGTCTGCACGGCGCACTGCCGCCTGATCGCGGCGCGGACGAAAACCAGCTGGCGCTGCTCGAGCCGGAAACCCGCGAGCTGATCGCCGATACCGAAAAACTCCATCAACGCATCGCCCGGCTCGACGAGGCGTGGCGCCAGCATTTCGAGATGGCCTCGCCCGCGCGCGCGTTTCAGGAACGCATCGGGCGTGAGTTCGGGCGACTGGGGTAACGGCCGCGAGCTTTGCTTTCGCCCCCTTTCGGTGGGGGAAGGCCAATCAAGCCGCGGCCAAAGCCTTCCTCCAACCCGCCAGCCGCGCATCCCTGGCCTCGGCATCCATCTGCGGTTCGAACCGGTGGAGCCGTCCGCGCATCGCCTGGGCCGCCGTGCCCAGATCGGGATACATTCCCACCCCGCACGCCGCCAGCATCGCCGCTCCCAGCGCCGTCGTCTCGACAAAGCCCGGACGCTCGACCGGAATGCCGAGCATGTCGGCCAGATCTTGCGCCATCCAGTCATTGGCCGACATCCCGCCATCAATCCTGAGCGTCTGCCACGGCGCGCCGTCAGCGGTGTAGGCCGCGCACAGGTCATGCGTCTGGTGCGCCATCGCTTCCAGAGCCGCGCGCGCCAGTTCTGCCTTGCCCGTCGAGAAGGAAAGCCCCGCAATCACGCCGCGCGCCTCGGCCCGCCAGTGCGGTGCACCCAGACCCGATAGAGCAGGTACGATCACCACCCCGCCGCTATCGCGAATAGATCGCGCCAGTTCCTCGGTCTGGCTCGCCATTTCAACAATCCCGAGCGAATCCCTGAGCCATTGCACCAGGCTCCCCGCGACGAAGACCGATCCTTCGATGGCATAGGTGCGACTGCCCTCGATCTGGGTCAGCACCGTGCCGAGCAAGCGATTGGTGGAGCGCGGGATGCGGTGACCCTGACACGTCAGCACGAAGGCACCGGTGCCATAGGTGGCCTTGGTCTGACCCGGTGCCAGACACGCCTGCCCGATGGTTGCGGCCTGCTGATCACCCGCAAGGCCGGTGATCGGGATGGCCCGGCCGAATAGGGGCGGATCGGTCATCGCCAATGGCCCGGCCATGTCCACCACGCCGGGCAGCGTCGCAAGCGGAACGCCGAGCAGGTCACACAGTCCTTCATCAAACTGCGCGTCCTCCAGCCCCATCAACAAGGTACGGCTGGCGTTGCTGGCATCGGTGATATGCGCTGCACCCCCGGTGAGCTTGTAGGTCAGCCAGCTTTCGACCGTCCCGAAAGCGAGCGTGCCCTTGTCCGCCGCTGCCTTCACCTCAGGCACATTGTCGAGCATCCAGCGCATCTTGGTGCCCGAGAAATAGGGATCGAGCAGCAACCCGGTGCGCTGCTGCACACCCGCTTCGTGGCCTGCATCGCGCAGGGCAGCGCAAAAGGGCTCGGTGCGGCGGTCCTGCCAGACGATGGCATTGGTCAGAGGCTCGCCGTTCGCCTTGTCCCACGCCACCACCGTCTCGCGCTGGTTGGTGATACCGATTGCCGCAATGCTCGCCGCACCGCCTGCCTTGGGCACCACCGCCTGCGCGCAGGCGAGCGTCTTGTCCCAGATTTCGCGCGGGTCATGCTCAACCCAGCCCGATTGCGGGTAATGCTGCGTCAGCGGCTCCTGCGCGCTCGCAACGAGCACCCCATCGCTGGCGAACAGCATTGCACGGGTGGACGTGGTGCCTTCATCGAGCACCAGAATGTAGTCGGCCATCGGTATTCCTCTCTCCGGCGTGACATCTGCCACGGCGCTCGCCATATGCAAGGCCATGGTCACGATCCCTCCCCAGCCCTGGCCCACCGGCTTGGCCGAAGATGTCGAGCCGCTGGTGCGCCGCGTGCTCGCGCCCAATCCCTCGCCCTATACTTTCACCGGTACCCAGACCTATGTCGTCGGCATGGCGGACGGGCCGGACTGCGCAGTGATCGATCCCGGCCCGAACGAGGCTGCGCATATCGATGCAATCATCGCCGCCGTGGCGGGGCGCAAGGTGGTGGCGATCATGTGCACCCACACCCACCGCGATCACTCGCCCGCCGCCGCACCCTTGGCGGAGCGCATGGGCGCGCCCATCGTCGGCTGCGCGCCGCTGATGCTGGCGGTGGACGTATTGCAGAAATGGGGCCCGCGCTCGGACGAGGCCTTCGATCCCACTTACGCTCCCGACCGCGTGTTGCTCGACGGCGAGGGCATGCGCGGCACCGGCTGGACTCTGACCGCCGTCGCAACCCCGGGGCACACCTCCAACCACCTGTGCTTCGCGCTGGAGGAATCGGGCGCATTGTTCACCGGCGACCACGTGATGGGCTGGTCGACCAGTGTCGTGATCCCGCCGGATGGCGACATGCGCGATTACATGGCGAGCCTCGACAAGCTGATGGCGCGCGATGACGTGCGCTATCACTCGGCCCACGGCGCGGCGATCGACAAGCCCCGCCAGCTGGTGCGCGGCATGATCGGCCACCGCCGCCAGCGCGAGGCGCAGATCCTGCGCCTCCTGGGCGAGGCCGCGCGGCCGGTGAGCGGCTTTATCCCCGAGATGTACAAAGGCCTCGACCCGCGTCTGATCGGGGCGGCAGAAATGAGCGTGACCGCGCATCTGCTCGATCTGGAGAAGCGTGGGATCGTCGTGCGCGACGGGGATGTCTGGGCGACGCGCTAAGTTCTCCGCTTGCACCTTCCCGCAATCCATGTTCCTTTTTCAAGGCGGGTCGCGCTGCGGAGGGGATGAGGCAGATGGCAACTTTGGCACGGCCCGGTGCGCGGGCTCAGGACACGCGGTTTTTCCTCATCATGGCCTTCGTCATGGCGCTCGTCATCATCGCCGGATTTTCGCTCAATCTGGCGATGGGGCGTTCAAGCTTTGCCCTTCCCTTGGCCTATCACGTCCACGGCATGATCTTCATGGGCTGGCTCGGTCTCTATTGCGCCCAGGCCGTCACCATCGCGAGCGGTAGCCGCAGACGGCATGCCCGGCTGGGCAAGCTTGCCTACCTGTGGATCCCCGCGATGGTCGCGGCTGGCATCATGATCATCCTGGTTTCGCTGCGCACCACCGGTGGACCATTCTTCTTCGCCAAGAACGAGTTCCTGATCAGCAATACGGCAGGCCTTCTTGTGTTCGGAGGGCTGGCGCTGTGGGCGCTACGCCAGCGCCGCTACACCGGCTGGCACCGCCGGCTTATGCTTGTGGCGATGAGCGTGCTGACGGGCCCGGGCCTCGGCCGACTCATCCCCGGACCGCTGCTGATCCCCTATGCCTGGCCGATCTCCAATGCGGTCACCTTGCTGTTCCCATTGATCGGCATGTGGATGGACTGGCGTCGCGACGGGCGGGTGCATCCGGCCTATTGGTGGGGCGTCGGCATCTATGTCGGCATTTTCACGCTCTCGATGGTGCTCGCCTATTCGCCCGCCGGTTATGCGCTGACCGAGTGGGCTTCAGCAGGCACGCCCGGTGCCGCGCGCCCGATGGAGGCCCACCTCCCGCCCGGTTTCCCGATGTAGCAGGCGGGGCGCTTTTCGCTCGAAAATTGCGCGCCGCCGCCTATATCCCCGCAATGGATCAAACAGCGGGAAGCACCCCATGAGCTACGTCACCAAAGTCCCCACCGGCGCCGATCTGCTGGCCGAGATCGACCGTCTGCGCCGGGAGCGCAACGCGGTGATCCTCGCGCATTACTACCAGACGCCCGACATCCAGGACATTGCCGACTTCGTGGGCGACAGCCTCGAGCTGAGCCGCAAGGCAGCGGCGACCGACGCCGACGTGATCGCCTTCTGCGGGGTCAAGTTCATGGCCGACACCGCCAAGATCCTCTCGCCCCAGAAGACCGTGATCCTGCCCGACATGGACGCCGGATGCTCGCTTGAGGACTCCTGCCCGCCCGAGAAATTCCGCGCCTTTCGCGAAGCCCACCCCGATCACATCGCGCTGACCTACATCAACTGCTCGACCGAGGTAAAAGCCCTGTCGGACGTGATCGTCACCAGCTCCAGCGCCGAGACGATCCTCGCCCAGATCCCGCCCGAGCAGAAGATCATCTTCGGCCCCGACCGGCACTTGGGCGGCTATCTCAGCCGCAAGTTCAACCGCGAGATGCTGCTGTGGCCGGGCGTGTGCATCGTGCACGAGGCGTTCTCGGAAACCGAATTGCTCAAGCTCAAGGAACAATATCCCGGCGCGCCGATTGCCGCGCACCCGGAATGCCCGCCGACGATCATCGACCACGCCGATTACGTCGGCTCGACCAGCGGCATCCTCAAGTTCGCGCAGGAGTTCACCGGCGACACTCTGATCGTCGCCACTGAGCCGCACATCATCCACCAGATGGAAAAAGCCCTACCGAACAAGATCTTCATCGGCGCCCCCGGTGCGGACGGGAACTGCTCGTGCAACATCTGCCCCTACATGGCGCTCAACACGATGGAGAAGCTCTACGTGGCGCTCCGCGACCTCTCGCCGCAGATCGAGATCGAGGAAGGGATCAGGCTGAAGGCCAAGCGCAGCCTCGACCGGATGCTCGAGATGGCGAGCGGGACTGTGGGCTTGGGCGATTTGGGGAAGGTGCATTTCAGTGGTGACTAAGCTGGCGCGCGCCGCACTCGCCCTGCTTGGTGCGCTCATCCTCTCCTCGCCCCTCGCAGCCGAGGAGCGCGATTATGCCGTT
>RDXA01000322.1 GCA_004292705.1 Sphingomonadales bacterium
CCGCCAGCATCAGGGGATCGACCTTGCCGCGCCGACCGGCACCCCGGTCTATGCGACCGCCGACGGAGTGATCGGGCGCGCCGACTGGTATTCGAGCTATGGCCTGTACATCAGCATCAACCATGGTGCCTCGATGGAAACGCGCTACGCCCACCTTTCGCGCCTCGCCGTTACTGCGGGCGACAATGTGAAGAAGGGCGACCTGATCGGTTACGTCGGATCGACCGGCCGTTCGACGGGCCCGCACCTTCATTATGAAGTTCGCGTTGACGGGCTTGCAGTCAATCCGATTCCGTATATGGTAGAGAGCGAAGCACAGCTGGCTTACGCCCGCGATGCCGATCTGACTGGCCAGGGTGGCGAGTAAGGACTGGCGGACGGCTTCACGAGATTGCCCGTGTAAACGGGCCGGACATTGGAGAGGGTGTCCGAACATGGGCGGCGGGTTATCCCGCCGCCTTTTTTCTTGTCGATTATCCGCTCATCCCGTGATGTGCCGATTGGGTAGCAATTCCCATACTCTTTTCCCTTGCGAGCGTCCCTACTCCCGCTAGATTTTGGGCAAGAGAGACAACGTCGGCCGACCCGCCTTGAGCAGGCACGGCCGCATGGGAGAGAGCCAATGTCGATGCACCCGATCGCGTACGCCGCGACCCGCCCGGATCATCCCGCCGTCATCATGACCGGATCGGGCCAGCAGATCACCTATGGCGCAATGGAGGCGGAATCGAACCGCTTTGCCCACTTGCTGCGCGCCCACGGGATCGGTGCGGGTGACGCCTTTGCGGTGCTGCTGGAAAACCGGATCGAGTATTTCACCCTGATCTGGGGATCGCAGCGCGCTGGCACGATGCTGGTGCCGATTTCCTCGCGCCTGACCGCGCCCGAAGCCGCCTATATCATCCGCGACGCACAGGCATCGCTGCTGATCACCAGCGGTTACTTCAACCCGATCCTCGGCGATATCAGGAAGGAATGTCCGGGCCTCAAGGTGCTGGTGATGGACGCTGGCGGGTCCGAGGATTTCGCCGCCGCCCTTGCCGCCCAGCCGACCACGCCGATTCCCGATCAGCGCTCCGGGATGGTGATGCTTTATTCCAGCGGCACCACCGGGCGGCCCAAGGGCATCCGCCCCGCCCCGCCGGAGGACCCCGATCCCGCCGCGCCGGTGCCGCTGCTCGGCCTTGCGACGATGGGTGCCGGGATGCCGGCCGATGGCTCGATGGTCTATCTTTCCCCCGCCCCGCTGTATCACGCCGCTCCCATCGGCTGGTGCTCGATTGTGCACCGGCTGGGCGGCACCGTGGTAATGATGGAGAAGTTCGATCCCGAAGAGGCGCTGAAAGCGATCGAGCGCTACAAGGTGACCGACAGCCAGTGGGTGCCGACCCATTTCGTGCGTTTCCTGAAGCTCGATCCGGCAGTGCGCACCCGTTATGACCTTTCCAGCCACAAACGCGCGCTCCACGCCGCCGCGCCTTGCCCCGTGCCGATCAAGCGCGAGATGATCGAGTGGTGGGGCCCGATCGTCAACGAATACTACGCCGGCTCCGAGATGATCGGCATGACGCTGGTAAAGTCCGAACACTGGCTGATGAAGCCGGGAACGGTCGGTGTGGCAGTCCACGGCAAGGTGCATGTCTGCGGGCCGGAGGGCGAAGAGCTGGAACCGGATCAGGACGGGCTCATCTTCTTCGAGAACGTCAACCTGCCGACCTATCACAACGATGCCGCCAAGACCGCCGAAGCGATGCACCCCAACGGCTGGATGACGCTGGGCGACATTGGCCACCTCGACAAGGACGGCTTCCTGTTCCTGACCGACCGCAAGAGCCACATGATCATATCCGGCGGCGTCAACATCTACCCGCAGGAGATCGAGAACCTCCTCGTCACCCACCCAAAGGTGATGGACGCCGCGGTAATCGGAGCGCCGTGCCCTGATCTGGGCGAGAAGGTGGTGGCGGTGGTGCAGCCCAAGGACATGGCGCAGGCCGGGCCGGGGCTTGAGGCAGAGCTGAGGGATTTCCTGTCTGCCAGCCTCTCCAAGATCAAGATGCCCAAGCTGTTTGACTTCCGCCCGGAACTCCCACGCGAGGCCAATGGCAAGCTCTACAAGCGCGAGCTGCGGGATGAATATGCTGCCCGGGCGAAAGAAGCAGCAGCGTGAGCGTGGCCCAGAACGGGGAGGCGGTCCTTTCGGGCGATCTCGCGCGGGCGGTGATCGATCCGCATGGCTATGCGGAGTGGACTGGGCTGCTCGACACCTTCGACCATATCCGCAGCACCACGCCGGTCGCCAAGGTGCAGCCCGATACGCCCGGCCTGTTCGATCCCTTCTGGCTCGTCACCCGCTATGACGACGTGATGCGCATCTCGAAGGACAACGCGACCTTCCTCAACAATCCGCGCCCGGTGGTGTTCAGCTTCAATCAGGCGATCGAATTCAGCCGCGCGGCGACCGGATCGAACATGCTGGTCGATTCGCTGGTGGTGTTCGACGCGCCGATCCACCCCAAATATCGCAAGCTGACGCAGGAATGGTTCATGCCGAGGAACCTTGCGCAGCTGGAGGACGAGCTGCGCGCGCTGGCGGCCCGCACGGTCGACCGGATGCTGGAGCAAGGGCCAGAGGTGGACTTCGTGAAGGAAGTCTCCGGCCCCTACCCCTTGCGCGTGGTGATGCAGATCCTCGGCGTGCCGCCAGAGGACGAGTTCCGGATGCAGATGCTCACCCAGCAGCTGTTCGGCGGGCAGGACAAGGATCTGTCGGGCAGCGGCATGGACCAGATGACGCCCGAACAGGTGGTGCAGATCGTCGCCGGCGCAGTGAAGACCTTCGAGGATTACTTCGCCGGCATCGCCGAGGATCGCCGGAAGAACCCCACCGACGATGTCGCCAGCGTCATCGCCAATGCGCTGGTCGATGGCCACCCGCTCCCCCCGCGCGACATGGCGGGTTACTACATCATCGTCGCCACCGCCGGGCATGACACCACCAGCGCCAGCACGGCCGGCGCGATGCAGGCGCTGGCCAACGATCCCGAGCAATGGGCGCGGGTGAAAGCCGACCGTTCGCTGCTCCCCGGCATCGTCGAGGAAGCGATCCGCTGGACGTCGCCCGTGCAGCACTTCATGCGCACCGCCGCCGAGGATGTGGAGCTTGGCGGCCAGCACATCCGGAAGGGCGACTGGCTGATGATCAACTACGTCGCCGCCAATCACGACCCCGCGCAGTTCTCCGATCCGCGACGGTTTGACGCCGCACGCTCCCCCAACCGCCACCTCGCCTTCGGGGCCGGAGCGCACCAGTGCCTCGGCCTGCATCTGGCGCGGCTGGAGATGAAGATCCTGTTCGAAGCGCTGCTCGACCGCATCGAAAGCGTTGAACCGGCGGGCGAAGCAAAGCGGGCCAGCAGCACCTTTGTCGGCGGTCTGAAGACCCTGCCGCTGCGGGTGACGGCGGCCTAGGCTCTACTTCAGCAAGTCCAGCGCAATTGCGCGCACGGCATCGCCCATGTCGGGGCGCGACAGGGCAATCGCCAGCGTCGC
>RDXA01000323.1 GCA_004292705.1 Sphingomonadales bacterium
TATCAGCGCTACCCAACCGACCGCGAAGACCACCATGACCCGCGTGTTGAGCGCAAAGCCGAGAAAGCCGAAGGCCAGCAGGAACAGCCCCGCCGCGCCGAAGGCCCAGCGCTTCTGCTCGGTGGTGAGCGCGCGTTGGTCGGCCCCGGCCACGCTCAGCGCGCCTCGTCCATCAAGTCGCGCATCCGCCGGATCGCGGTCTCCAGCCCGACGAACACCGCCTCGCCGATCAGGTAGTGACCGATATTGAGTTCGGCGATCTGGGGAATGGCGGCGATGGGCTGAACATTTTCGAAAGTGAGGCCATGGCCCGCGTGCGGCTCGATCCCGTTCTTGGCGGCGAGCGCGGCCATGTCGGCAATGCGGCGCAATTCGCGCTCCACCTTCGCAGCGTCGCCATCAAGGAAGGCATGGGCATATTCGCCGGTGTGAAACTCCACCACCGGCGCGCCAAGTCGCAGCGCAGCGTCCAGCTGCCGCTCGTCTGCCTCGATGAACAGCGAGACACGGATGCCAGCGGCGCGCAGTTCCTCGGTGATTGGAGCGAGCGTGTTGTGCATGCCAGCGGCGTCGAGCCCGCCCTCGGTGGTGCGTTCCTCGCGCTTTTCCGGCACGATACAGGCGGCGTGGGGCTTGTGCCGTAGGGCGATGGCGAGCATCTCGCGGGTCGCTGCCATTTCGAGGTTCAAGGGCAGGTTGGTGGCCGTCTGAATGCGTGCGAGGTCCTCGTCGCGGATATGGCGACGGTCTTCGCGCAGGTGGGCGGTGATCCCGTCGCCGCCGACCGCCGCGACGATCTCCGCCGCGCGCACCGGATCGGGATGATCCCCGCCGCGCGCATTGCGGATGGTGGCGACGTGATCGATGTTCACGCCGAGACGCAAGGGGCGAGGGGATTGGGTCAGGTTCATTCCTTCCTGCTGCCGGGCTTGGTCACTTCTACGCGGGCCAGGGCTTCGGGGATGTCGCTTTCATCATAGGTCGGAAAATCAATGGCGAGCAGCGGGTAGAATGGCACGCCCAGATCGACCGAACCGCAGGAGCGGTCGATGATCGCACATTCCGCAATCACAGTGCCACCCTCGCGAGCGACGGCGGCGATCGCCTCGCGGCTGGATAGGCCGGTGGTGACCACGTCTTCTACCATCAGCACTTTCGCGCCCTGTTCCAGCGCGAAACCGCGCCGCAGATGAAAGGTGCCATCGGGCCGTTCGAGGAACAGTGCGTCCTTGCCGAGCGCGCGGCCGACTTCGTGCCCGATAATGATCCCGCCCATTGCCGGGGAGACCACGACGTCGACCGCTGCGCGGACCTCGGCGGGGAAGCCGGCCACCACCGCTGCGGCCAGCCGGGCGGCGCGGGCGGGGTTCATCAGCACCCGCGCACATTGCAGATAATGTCCGCTATGACGGCCCGAGGACAGTTTGAAATGCCCTTCCAGCAGCGCACCGGAGCTGCGGAACTCGGCTAGAACTTCCTCTTGCGTCACACACCAACTCCTTAGAAAATATAAAGGAAACCGCGAGGTTGCGCAGGCGACATGGAGCCTTGCATAATTTTCTCCCTAGAAGCGCTTGAGGCCCTCGGCAAGCGCGGCTAAGGGCCAAGGTGACGCTGGCTCCAGGGCCAGCAAACGCTGTCTGCGGCGGGTCTCGAGGGGGCCGGGCGCCGGGCGGTATGGGATCAGATTAGAACCACTTGGACACATGATAATGGGTCAGAGGCACACCCGTATGAAAATGGCTATTCTGGCGGCGATTGCTGCCGGGCTCGCGGCGATTGCGCCGGCGGGCCTTGCGGCACAGGATGCCGCGCCCGCAGCTCCTGTCGCCGCCGTCGACGCGCCGACTGTCGATGCTGCTGTTCCGGCGGCCGATGCTGCTGCGGCAATGCCTGCCGATGCGGCGAGCGCTTACACCCCGATGGCCCCGACCAAAGGCAAGGGCATGCCGACCTCTTACGAGGATGACCCGCTCAAGAGCATGACTTTCCAGGATCAGTATTCCGCCAATGGCGAATATGCGCTCTGGATGCACGACGGCATCCTGCTTCCGGTCATCACGTTCATCAGCTTGCTGGTGCTCGGCCTGCTGCTTTATGTGGTGGTGCGCTTCAACCGCAAGGCCAACCCGGTCGCGTCGCGGACCACGCACAACACTGCAATCGAAGTGATCTGGACCATCGTGCCGGTGATCATTCTGGTGATTATTGCCGTTCCGTCGATCACCTTGCTGGCGCGCCAGTATGAAACCCCGCCCGCCAACGCCGTCACCATCAAGGCGACCGGTTACCAGTGGTATTGGGGTTATACCTATCCCGACCATGGCGAGATCGAAGTGGTCTCGAACATGCTCGACGACGCCGAGGCGCTCAAGCGCGGCGAGCCCGGGCAGCTTGCGGTCGACAACCGCATGGTCGTCCCTGCCGATACGCCGCTGCGTATCCAGACCACGGCGAGCGATGTGATTCACGCCTTTGCAGTGCCCTCGCTGTGGTTCAAGATGGACGCCGTGCCGGGTCGGCTCAACGAAAAGCTGATCGATGGTATTCCCGAGGGCGTCTATTACGGCCAGTGCTCCGAGCTGTGCGGCGCACGCCACGCTTACATGCCGATCGCGATCGAGGCCCTCCCGCCCGAGAAGTTCGCGGCCTGGGTGAAGGCTCAGGGCGGCACCATGCCGGGCGAGCAAGCAGCCGCTCCGGCCGTGGCAGCGCCAGCCCCGGCGGCGGCCAACTGAACCCCGATACAGAACAAGAAGCAGAAGAGTAGCTGACCATGGCAACCACCGCAGAAGGCTTCGACATTCATCAGGATCACGGGCACGATGCCCATGATCATGCGGACCACAAGCCGGGCTTTTTCGCCCGGTGGTTCATGTCGACCAACCACAAGGACATCGGCACGATGTACCTCATCTTCGCGATTATTGCGGGGATCGTGGGTGGCGCGATTTCGGGGATCATGCGGGTCGAACTCGCAGAGCCCGGCATCCAATACCTCCAGTGGTGGGCCCAGTTCATGGGCGGCGCGAATGATCTGAACACCGCACTGCACATGTGGAACGTGTTCATCACGGCGCACGGCCTGATCATGGTGTTCTTCATGGTGATGCCGGCAATGATCGGCGGCTTTGGCAACTGGTTCGTGCCGCTGATGATCGGCGCGCCGGACATGGCCTTCCCGCGCATGAACAACATCTCGTTCTGGCTGACCGTCTCGGGCTTCTGCTCGCTGATGATCTCGGCCTTCATGCCCGGCGGTACCGGCATGGGTGCGGGCACCGGCTGGACAGTCTATGCCCCGCTCTCGACCTCGGGGTCGGTCGGCCCGGCAGTCGACTTCGCGATCTTCTCGCTTCACCTTGCGGGTGCGGGCTCGATTCTGGGTGCGATCAACTTCATCACCACCATTTTCAACATGCGCGCACCGGGCATGACGCTCCACAAGATGCCCTTGTTCGTGTGGTCGATGCTCGTGACCGCGTTCCTGCTGCTGCTCTCGCTGCCGGTTCTCGCCGCGGCGATCA
>RDXA01000324.1 GCA_004292705.1 Sphingomonadales bacterium
GAAGCCGGAGAGCGGCATCACCGCGAATTGCAAGCCGACCCCCGCAAGCAGCGCTTTTGGCATCCGCGTGAGGCCGCGGTAATCCTCGAAGGTCAGCGTCAGCCCCATGGCGAGCATGATAAGCCCGAGTGCGAGCGAGAGCAGCGGCTGTCCGGCGAACGAAATCCGCCCATCGGTCATCCAGGTGAAACCGGCCGGAAAGAACCATGCCAGCGCCACACCCAGCACGGTCAGAATGGCGAAATTGTTGGTGACAGTTCGCAGCATGGCCCTGCTTGGTGCTCTCTTCCCCGGCAGCTGCGCCCCTGATCGACCAGTGCCTTGCCCACCCCTAGCAAGATCAGCGCGTACCGCCACCTCGCATCATGCGTCAGCCTCCAGCATCCTGCGCAGGTCCTTGAGCGCCTTGGCCCGCAGCTGATGAACGCGCGGCACACTGACGTCGAGCACAGCGGCGATTTCGGTGAGGTTGAGCTCCTCGACGAAGAACAACTGGAGGACAAGCTTCGCCCGGTCGGGCAGCGCGGTCATTTCCCGGATCAGGCGCTCCCGGTCTTCCATCGCACATAGCGCCTCGAACGGATCGGGATCGTCGCTGGCGAAAGCGAGGCTGGTTTCGTCATAGGCATCGTCGATGGGGGTGAGCTTGACCCCCGATGCCTCGATGCCAAGCAATTCGGCGTCCGACACCCCCATGGCGTTGGCGAGTTCGGCGCGGCTGGGTTCGCGGCCGAGTGTTCCGCGCAAGCTGGCAAGCGCCCGCTCATACCCGCGCCGTTTGGCCCGCGCGGTGCGGCTGTCGTGAGCGACACGGCGCACCTCGTCCAGCATCGCGCCGCGCACCCGGATCTTGGCATAGGCGGCGAATCCGTCCTCAGTCGGCCCGGCGTGGCGCTGGGCACATTCAGTGAGCGCCACGATCCCGGCCTGCACCAGATCCTCGATCTCCAACCCCTCCCGCCCGCTGCCGTGGATGTGCCAGGCGGCGCGGCGCACGAGCGGCACGAAGCGGCGCACGCGGTCCTCGATCTCGGCACGGCCGGGGGCATAGGGTTGCGCAGCCGCAAAGGCGGTGTGATCGTGCTTCATCAGGCGGGTTCCCTCGCTTGCGGGGCGGCCAGCGCGGTGGGCGGCGCGGCGGGCGCGGCTTCACCGATCACGCCCACCACCGCGATCGGCTGCGCTGGCGGAAGTTCGGCGATCGACAGGACAAGGCAGCGGGGGCTGCGCTGTTTGAGCAGCGCGGCGAGCGCGCGGCGTGCAGGCGGCTGGACGATCAACGCCACCGCGCCCTGCTCGGCATCGGCGATACGGTTCATCTCGCGCACGATAAGCTGGCCGCAATCGGGCTCGATCAGCGGCAGGCCAGTTGCAGGGTCAATCATCCCGCCCAGAATCGCGCTCTCCAGTCCGGCATCGAGGGTGGCGACCTTCAGGGTCTCGCCCGGTGCGGCGAGGCGGGCGACGAGGCGGGGGGCCAGATCGACGCGCACGGCATCGATCACCGCGTCGAAGTCGGAGGATGTCTGCATGGCCAATGCGAGCGCAGTGAACAGCGGCTGGGGGTGGGCAAGCCCTATTCCGTCGGCCATCAGCGCACGCAAGGTGCGGGTCAGGGCGGGGAGCGGCAGCGGATCGGGCGTCACCGCCTCGACCAGCGCGGGCGCGCGAGCCTTGAGGCCATCGACCCACTCGCGCACCTCGTCCGGGCCGAGCAATTGATGCGCTTCGGCCAGCAGCACCTGATTGGCATGGGTGGCGATCACGGTGGAGGGGTCGACCACCAGAAAGCCTTCCGCCACCGCATGATCGCGGGCGCCGGGGGCGATCCACAGCGCGGGGCAATCGAAGCTGGGATCGCGTGTGGGCTCGCCTGTCAGTCCGTGACCGGGGCGCACCTCCCCCGCGTCGATGGCGAGCAGCTTGCCCGGGCGCACGCCGCCACGCGCGATGGTGACCCCGCCCATCAGCACGGCGTAATCCTGCGCCGCCAGATCGAGCGAATCGCGGATGCGGAACTGCGGCAGCACAAAGCCCAGATCGCGCGACAGCTGTTTGCGGATGCCGGTGATACGCGTGATCAGCGGCGCGCCGCCCTCGTTTCCTTGGCGCGCCGCGTCGACCAGCCCGACAAGGCCGTAGCCCAGCTCGATGGTGACAAGCGTGCTGTCGGCAACATCGGCTAGCGCGATGTGATCCGGGGCGACCTCCTCAACCGACGCGGCGGGTGGTGGGGGCACGGCGGCGCGGCGCTTGAGGTGCCACCAGATCGCGGTGGCAATTCCCGCGCCCGGCAGGAAAATGGTCTGCGGCATGGCGGGCACGAGGCCGACGGCGCCAAGGATCAACGCCACTGGCAACCACCCGCGCGGATCGGCGAACTGGCCGCCGATCTGCCCGGCAAGGTCGCGCTGGTCGGAGACGCGGGTGACGATCGCCGCCGCCGCAATCGACAGCAACAGCGCAGGCACCTGCGCCACCAGCGCATCGCCCACTGCGAGCGTGACATAGGCCTCGCCCGCTTCGGCAGCGGACAGGTCGTGACTCAGCATCCCGATCGCGAACCCGGCGACGATATTGACCCCGAGGATCAACAGCGCCGCCATCGCATCGCCTTTCACGAACTTGCTTGCGCCATCCATCGACCCGTAGAAATCCGCCTCCACCGTCACCTCGCGGCGGCGTTCTCGCGCCGCATCGGCGGTGACGAGCCCGGCGGCGATATCGGCGTCGATCGCCATCTGCTTGCCGGGCAGCGCATCGAGCACGAAGCGCGCCGAGACTTCGGACACGCGCCCCGCGCCCTTGGTGATGACGATCATGTTGATGATCATGAGAATTGCGAAAACGAACAACCCGACGACGAAATTGCCCCCCACGAGGAACGCGGCGAAGCTTTCGATCACATGGCCCGCTGCCGCGCCGCCCTCGTGCCCGTGGACCAGCACCACGCGGGTCGAAGCGACGTTGAGCGCCAGCCGCAGCAGGGTCGCGAACAGCAGCACCGAGGGGAAGGACGAAAAGTCGAGCGGGCGCCTGGCATTGAGCGCGACCATCAGCACCGCGATCGAGATCGCGATGTTGAGTACGAAAAAGATGTCGAGCAGCAGCGCCGGGATCGGCAGCACCATCAGCGCCAATAGCGCAAAGATGCCGAGCGGGAGTGCGAGGCTGGCGGGGACGGCGGCAATCCGGGCGAGCGGGGAAAGAGTGTCAGGCATCGCGGTTGCACTCACAGCCCGAGCGCCTTCAACCGTTCATAGGCGCGCTGCACCTGCGGCAGGGCGGCAGCGGGATCGGTGCCAAAGGTTGCGCCGAGGATCTGCGACATCGGGGCCCGGCCGCGCGGGTTGCGCGGCGAACTGGCCACCGGCGCGGAGGCGCTCAGGGTAAGCGCGGGCGGCATGCCCGGGCCGAACACGGCCTCGTCGGCGATCAGGTACGGTGCGGGGGTGTAGCTCGCAGCAGCAGGGATGCTGGGGCGATAGCCCGCGCTGTATTCCGCCCGCGCGAACCGCACCGCCCG
>RDXA01000325.1 GCA_004292705.1 Sphingomonadales bacterium
GCGGTTAGACCGCGCGCGGCGTCACCCGTCTTTGCGCGAAATCAATTTGTACGCTTTTCGCGTGCCGGATCGCCCCGTTCGCGGCAGGTGCCTGCGTGGCAGCCCTTGGGGTGGCAATTGCCTTCCTTTGCGGGTGCTTCGTCATCGCCGAGCGGGATGGTGATCGTGCCACCGTTGCAGAGCTTGGCGGTGATGGTGTCCTGCTGCGCGGGGAGCGGGCCGATCATCACCGGGATCAGCGTGGCGAGCGCGAGGGGGAGGGCGTTCATGCCGGCTCGTCCTCATCCTCGATCAGGATGCGCGCCGCTGCGCCGTCCATGTCATCATACTGCCCGTCCTTCATCGACCAGAAGAAAGCGGCGAGGCCCAGCAGGCCCATGCCGAGGGCGATGGGGATGAGAAAAGCGAGGCCGGTCATTGCGCGGCTCGCGCCAACCGAAGCGAATTGGCGACCACCACGAGCGAACTCACTGACATGGCGATAGCGGCAACCAGCGGGGTCGCAAGGCCGGTGAGCGCGAGCGGCACGGCCAGCAGGTTGTAGGCAATCGAAAAGGCGAAGTTCTCGCGCACGATCCGCATCGTCTTGCGCGCCACCCGCACCGCAAGTGCGACTGGCATCAGCCCTTCGCCGATGAACACCGCGTCGGCGGCCTGCTGGCTGGCGTCGGAGGCGGTGCCGGGCGCGATCGAGGCATGGGCGGCGGCGAGCGCGGGGCCATCATTGAGCCCGTCGCCCACCATCAGCGGGCGGCGGCCTTGCGCTTTCAGGGCTTCCAGTGCGGCGAGTTTCGCCTGCGGGCTGGCCTCTGCCTGCGCTTCGAGGCCGAGCTTGTCAGCAACAGCGGCGACGGGCGCGGCGCGGTCGCCTGACAGGATGCTGGCGCTGAGGCCTTCGCGTCCAAGGGCGGTGAGGGTGGCAGCGGCATCGGCGCGCAGGGGATCGGCGAAGGGGATAGTCTGGACGGCCGCGCCGATCCTGAGGAGGGTGGCGAGCGCCTCGCCTGCATCTTCGGGCCGTTCCAGCCCGACCGCAAGGCCCTGCCAAGTGCCGGTCAGGCCTTGGCCGCTCACTTCGGCGATGCCGGTGATGGTTGCAGGTGTCACCCCTTCCCGCAACAGGGCGGCGGCGAGGCCCCGGCTGAGCGGATGACGGCTCGCCTGCGCCAGACCCAGAGCCACGGCGCGGGCTTCACTGTCTAACGCGCTGACATCGGCGCGCGGGGCTCCCAGCGTCAGCGTCCCGGTCTTGTCGAGCAGCGCGACGTCGCATTCGGCGAGGCGTTCCAGTGCGCTTCCGTCCTTCACCAGCAGGCCCCGGCGCAGCAGCGCGCCTGCCGCCACGACCTGCGCGGCGGGCACCGCCAGCCCCATGGCGCAGGGGCAGGTGATGATGAGGACGGCAATCGCGATGGTCAGCGACTGGTGCCACCCCGCGCCCGCAATCATCCATCCGGCAAAGGCCAGCGCAGCCAAGCTGTGCACTACTGGTGCATAGAGGCGGCTGGCGCGGTCGGCGATGCGGACATAGTGGCTGCGCGATTGCCCCGCTTCGTCCATCAACCGGGCGATTTCGGCAATGGCGGTGTCTTCGGCCACGCGGGTCAGCGTCACGCGGATCGGCGCGGAAAGGTTGATCGCGCCCGCGTGCACCACCGCGCCGGGAGCGACGGGCTCGGGCGCGCTTTCGCCGGTCAGCATCGCGTTATCGATGGCGCTGATGCCCTCCACCACTTCGCCGTCGGCAGCCATCGCTTCGCCAGCCGCGACCAGCACCAGCATCCCGGGTTCCAGATCCTTGGCGGCGATGCGGCGGGTGGTGCCGTCAGGCGCAATCACGCTGGCGCTCTTGCCCATCCGCCCCAACAGCGCGCCGATTCCTGCCCGCGTCCGGGTGCGCATCTCGGCATCCAGCGCGCGGCCTGCCAGCAGGAAGAACAGCAGCATCACTGCGCTGTCGAAATAGGCATGGCTGCCGCCGGTGATGGTCTCGTAAAGCGAGAGGCAGGTGGCCAGGATCACGCCGATGCTGATCGGCACGTCCATATTGGTGCGCCGGTGGCTCAGCGCCATCCACGCCGAGGCGAAAAACGGGCGGCCCGCATAGGCGATCACCGGCAGGGCGATCAGCGCCGACAGCCAGTGGAACAGCTCGCGCGTCGCCCCGTCCGCCCCCGACCAGACGCTGACCGAGAGCAGCATGATGTTCATCATGCCAAAGCCCGCCACGCCCAGCGCACGGTTGAGGCGCTTGCGCTCCTCCACCTCGACGGCCAGCGGCCCAAGCAAATCAGCTTCGGCGACGGGCTGCGCTTCGAACCCGAGGCTGAGCAGGGCGGCGGTGAGTGCGTCTTCGCCCAGTGACGGATCGTGCTGGATCGCAACCCGCTTGGCCGAGAAATTCGCCCGCGCGGCGGCGATCCCGGAAACTTTGGGCAATTCGCGCTCGATCTTGCCGATGCACCCCGCGCATTTCATCCCCGGCACGGTGAAGCGCGTGGTGGTGAGCGTGCTTGCGTCATCAGCAGAAAGAACGGTGGGTGCGTTCATCGCACTTCGGCCTCCCCGGCCCATTCGCCGCCGGTCGCGCGGATCGCCATCCGGAGCTGCCAGCGGCCCGGAGCGAGCACTTCGTTCGAAAGCCAGCGGCCCTGCCCATGCGGGGTGAAGGTCAGCGCGATGGTCGCACGCTCGCCGAGCGGGCGTTCGGCTTCGGCAGCGATGACGGCATCGGCGGGAACCGCCAGCGTCGCCAGGACCACGCGGCCATCTGCGCGCCGCTCGGGTACCACCTGCCAGCCCAGCGCTTTCGACGCTTCGGACTTGGCGATCCAGTCATTGTAGTTCTGGCTGGCGACGTAGGAATTATCGACCACCGTGCCGTGGAAGCTGCCCACGGCGTAGCTTGCCATCAGCAGATTGACCGCGATCACCACGCCGAACCCGCCGACGAAGACCAGCGCCATATGCTTGCCGGTGAAGGTGGTGGATGTGCTGGTCATCATTCGTTCCCCGGCATGGCAAAGGTGGTCTCGGTCTCGTCGGCCTCGCGCTGTTCGTCGAGGCTGGTGAGACGGAAGGTGAAGCTGTCCGCGGTTTCGCCGGGGGGCAGCATGACATAGGTGCGCAGCACCTTGGTGGCGTTGGCGGGCACGGCGATCACCTGCACAGGGGCGGCGTTCGCGATGCTGACGGCATCGGTCCACATCACCGCACCCTTGGGCATACCAAGCATGGCCACTTCCATCTCGCGCGGGCGGGCCTCCATGTTGCGCAGGCGCAGGGTATAGGCGTTGCGCACCGAACCATCCTTCAGCAGCATGAAGGGCGGGTTGCGATCAGGCTCGACGGTGAGATCGGTATGGGTGCGGGTGCCGAGTGCGAACAGCAGGCCTGCCCCGATCGCGCCCCAGACGCCGAAATAGAGGAACAGGCGCGGACGCAGCAGGGCCTTCCATGCGGGCGTCGCGGGCGCGCCGGCGGCTTCGGCCTTGCATTGGTCGAGCGTGGCATAATCGATCAG
>RDXA01000326.1 GCA_004292705.1 Sphingomonadales bacterium
GCGGATGCCTGCATCCAGTCGATGGAGGATGCCAGCCCGGCCAAGTGGCACCTCGCGCACACCACGTGGTTCTGGGAGACCTTTCTGCTGCGAGAACATGCAAGCGGTTACCGGCTGCATGACGACAGCTGGCCGTTCCTGTTCAACTCCTATTACGAGGCAGAGGGTGCGCGGATTTCGCGCGCGGCCCGCGGAATGCTGTCGCGCCCGACGCTTGGCGAGGTGCTCACATGGCGCGCGGACGTTACGCAAGCGATGGTGCCCCTGTTGGGAGATCCGACGCTGGCGGATCTTATCGCGCTGGGGATCGCGCACGAGGAACAGCATATCGAACTGCTGCTGACCGACATCAAACACGCGCTGTTCCAGAACCCGCTCGAGCCCGCGATGTGGGGCGCTGCGCCCCAGACGCCCGCAGCGCCCGCTGCACCGCTAGGCTGGTACAGCCATCCGGGCGGAATCGCGCTGGTTGGGCATCAGGCTGACAGCTTCGCCTTCGACAATGAAGGCCCGCGCCACCGCGTACTGCTTGAACCTTTCGCGCTGGCTGACCGGTTGGTGAGCAATGGCGAGTGGGCCGACTTCATGGCCGATGGCGGGTATGGCGACGCGCGCTTGTGGCTGGCGGACGGGTGGGGCTGGGTGCAGCGTGAGAGCATCGCCGCGCCGCTTTACTGGCGTGAGGATCAACATTTTACCCACCAGGGCTGGCAGGTGCGCGATCCGAACGCGCCCGTCACGCATATCTCGCATTTCGAGGCCGACGCCTTCGCGACCTGGGCAGGCGCGCGGTTGCCCACCGAGTTCGAATGGGAGGCCATCGCTCGCGGGCAGGATGGTGCATCGAGCGCGCCGGCGCATGACCCTGCGGCGGGGAACCAGCTTGATCGTGCTGCGCCACCATTGCCGATTGGGGGGGCTGGGCTGTTCGGCGATTGCTGGCAGTTCACCCGCTCGGCCTATCTGCCCTATCCGGGCTTCCGCATCGCTGACGGCGCGGTGGGCGAGTATAACGGCAAGTTCATGAGCGGACAGATGGTGCTGCGCGGTGCGAGCTGCGCCACGGTGCGGGGGCACTCGCGCCATGCATACCGCAATTTCTTCTATCCCCATCAACGCTGGCAGTTCACCGGACTGCGTCTGGCCAGAGACCTTTGACATGACGGGAAGAATGGATCTCAAGCTGGTCCAGCGCGACGCGAGCGGAGTTGATCTGGCCTTTCGGGCTGATGTCCTTGCCGGGCTGGCCGAGCCGCAGAAGGCCGTCCCGGCGCGGTGGTTTTACGACGATACCGGATCGCGGCTGTTCGAGGACATTACCCGCCTGCCGGAATACTACCCGACCCGCGCCGAGACCGAGATTCTCACTACCCGCGCAAGTGAAATCGCCGAGCTGATCGGACCGGGGCGGGCGGTGGTCGAGTTCGGCTCGGGCTCATCGGTCAAGACGCCGCTGCTATTGTCAGCGATCCGCCCCTTGGCCTATGTTCCGCTCGATATTGCGGGTGATTTCCTGCGCGTGTCTTCAGCTGCGTTGGCGGAGAAATTCCCGGGACTTCCGGTTTATCCGGTCGAGGCCGATTTCATGCGCCGGGTTGAGCTGCCTGCCGAGGTTACGAGCCTGCCCAAGCTTGGCTTCTTCCCCGGATCGACCATCGGCAACATGATCGCCCGCACCGCGACCGATCTCCTGCGATCGATGCGCGCCACGCTGGGCGAGGGGGCGCTGCTGCTGATCGGCATGGATTTGGTGAAGGACGAAGACGTGCTGCTCGCCGCCTATGACGATGTCGCCGGGGTCACCGCCCGGTTCAATCTCAACCTTGCGGAGCGGATCAACCGCGAGCTGGGTGGTGACATTCCGGTGGACAAATTGCGCCACGAGGCGCGCTGGAACGATCCCTTTGCGCGGATCGAAATGCATCTCGTGGCCACCGCCGACATCGCCTTCACCGTCAGCGGGCAGGCCTTTTCGATGCGCGCCGGCGAGAGCATCCACACCGAGAACAGCCACAAGTTCACCAAACGCTCCTCGCAGCTGCTGCTGGCTGCCGGTGGCTGGGAGCCGCTTGCGCGCTGGACCGACGCGCTGGGGCAGTTCTCGCTGGTGCTCGCAGAATCGCGCCCGCCGCGTTCGGCGCCCTGAAACAACCGCGTGCTCCATGCGTTGGCGCCACATGGACGGGCATAGCGACATTCTGATTATCGGGGCCGGCATGGCGGGACTTTCCGCGGCCGCCGCTCTGGCATCCACCGGGCAAAGCATCCTCGTGCTCGACAAGGGCCGCGGCCCCGGTGGGCGGATGGCGGCGCGGCGGGTAGAGATTGCCGGTGAACAGGCAAGCTTCGATCATGGCGCGCAGTATTTCACCGCACGCGATCCGGCATTTCGGGAGGTCGTGGCGGCGTGGGAGACGGCAGGCGTTGCCTCGCGCTGGCCAGCGGCGGGCGATGATGCGTGGGTCGGCGCGCCGGGGATGAACGCACCGATCCGCGCCATGGCCGAGGCGCTTGACGTGCGCTGGAACGTGCGCGCCGAACGTTTGCGGCGCGGCAGTGCACACTTGCATGTGGATGCGGCCGGGCAGAGCTTCACCGCCGCCGCGGTGCTGGTTGCGGTTCCGGCCGAGCAGGCGGCAGTGCTGCTGGCTGACGTCGCCCCTGATCTCGCCGCACTCGCAGGCGAGGTGCAATCCGCACCATGCTGGGCGGTGATGGCGGGCTTTGCCGCGCCACTGCCGATCATCGGAGACACTTTCCGCTCCGTTACCGGCCCGGTCAGCTGGGCCGCACGCAACTCCGCCAAGCCGGGGCGCAGCGGAGCGGAAACATGGGTGATCCACGCTGCGCCCGAGCGCAGCCGCAGGCTCCTCGATTGGCCCAAGGATGAGGTCGCGCAAACCCTGCTCGCCGACTTTTTCGCCGCCACTGGCAGCCCTCCGGCGACACCCATTCACCTTGATGCGCATCGCTGGCTCTATGCGCTGCCGCAGGCTTTGACAGGCGAAGGCGCACGGTTCGATCCGGCGCTCGGGCTGGGGATCGCGGGTGATTACCTCCACAGCCCGCGGGTCGAAGGGGCGTGGTTGTCAGGCCGGGCGCTGGCGGGAAAAGTGCTTCAAGAGCGGCTCGCCAGCACATCATAGTGGTGGCCGCGTCCGTATTTCACAAAGCGGGTGAAACCGGCCGCGCGTAGCAGGGCCTCGATTGCGCCCGCGCTCGCCCAGCGATCATCGACTTCGTAGAAAATGGCCGCGATGCGGGCAAAGCTCGCTGTCTTGGCGAGTTCGGCGATCACCACCGCCTCCAGCCCCTCGACGTCGATCTTGACGAACATGGGGAGGTCTCCGGCCAGCAGCGGATCGACCAGCGGTGCGTCGATGGTGTGGATCGCGACGCCGCCCGCGCCCGTTTGCTCCGCACGCCCTGCCAGCGACGCGGTGCCGGTGTGCCCGTCAGCGACAGAGATCCTTACCTCGCCGACGCTGTCGGAGATGGCGAGCTGGTGCAGTACG
>RDXA01000327.1 GCA_004292705.1 Sphingomonadales bacterium
CAGGCCGAGACGCTGTTCGAGCACGTAGCGCATGCTGCCGGCGCTGAGCTGCGAGATGCCGTCGTCCCACGCCACCGCGACACGCGGCAAGGTGAGGCGCACAAACCGCTCGCTACCAAGGTTAGGCCCGCTTTCTACCCAGCCTCTCTCCAGCGCAACGGTGTGCGCACCGACCTCGCGGGCGAGCGCGGCAAGGCGGGACATCTTTTCCGGCGTATTGGCACCGGCGGGGAAGACCACCGTGCCGCGCGGGAAATTGCGACCGCCGCTTGTGAAAGCCTTGTCGGTGATGCGGCCTTCGATCCCTTCGCGCAGGGCGAGGGTGACAAGCCGGGCCTGTCCGCCATCGGTCCAGGGGACGGCAACGGCAAAGTCTCCGCTGCCTTCGGCCTTGGCGGGAATCGGTGCGTCGGCGCGCAGCGGGTCGCCGCCAACAGCTGCGTTGCACAGCGTCACATCAACGCCCGCCATCGGCCCGACCGACCATGCGGTCACGTCATAAAGCTCGTGCGGCAGGTCGACCGAACGGCGGCGTTCCTGCTCGGCGAGGAAATCGGGCGGCAGCGGCGTATCGCGATCGAGCAGGCTGCGGATCAGCCGCGCGGCGGGCTGGGCCTGCGGCACGGCGAGATAGCCGGCCGGATAGGACTTCCCGCAAACGCTGGTCGCACCCTCGCGCCGCAGCACGGTAATGCCCTGTTCGGCGAGCCGACGGCCGAGCCGCTCGGCGTGCCAGCGCCGTTCGCCAAGGTTGATGACGTAAGACCCGCGCCCTGCTGCACCGCTCGCATTGGCTGCGCGATAGGCGGCGAAGTCGGCGAGAAACTTCTGCGGATTGTCCGCCACCGCCGCTGCCGTGGCGAGGCTGGCGGTGAAGTGGTTTTCCACCCCGTCGGCATAGGTCAACTCGGTCCCGTCGCGCCGCGCGAAGACCAGACCCCGGGCCGAACCCTGTTCGTAGGTGCTGCCGATCGAGCCCTGATGCGCGTTCCAGGTGTCGCCGTAGCCGGGATAGAACAGGTCATAGACCTCGCGGGTAAAATAGGGTTCGCCCCGCGCGTCGAAGGCGGCGGCATTGTATCGCCCGATCAGTTCGTAAGCACGGATCTGCGCGGGCGAGAGGTTGGGGTTGAACGGCTGGGCAGCGGGCGAGAAGAAATAAGTCTCGTCCCCGCCCATCTCGTGGAGATCGACAACCACTACCGGGTTCCACTGGCGGATCGCGGCGACCTTGCCGCGGGTTTCGGGCTGGCTGAGCGTGAACCAGTCACGGTTGAGATCGAACATGTAGTGGTTGACCCGCCCCGAAGGCCAGGGCTCGTCATGTTCGGCAGCCTGGCGGTCGGCATCGGGGGCGATGCCAGTCGCGGCTAGGAAATTGTTCACGAACCGCGCCCGCCCGTCGGGGTTCTGCATCGGATCGATCACCACGATGGTTTCGGCCATGATTTTTGCCGCGCGCGCATCGCCCTGCGCGGCCAGCAGGTGATAGGCAGTCATCAATGCGGCGTCGGTCGAAGAAATCTCGTTTCCGTGCACCCCGTAGGCCAGCCATGTCACGGGCATGGCGATGCCGTTGCCCGGTCGTCCCGCGGCGATGTTCGCCATGTCGGCGCGGATTGCCTCGATTTTTGCCATGTTGGCAGCCGATGACAGAACGAGGTAGTACAGCGGGCGGCCCTCCCAGCTCACCGCATATTGCACCAACCGCGCGCGGTCAGGTGCGGCCTCGGCGAGTGCCTTGAGATAGGCATAGGTCTGATCGGGCGAGGTGATGCGCGAGGCCGGTGCGTGTCCGACAGTCGCGGTCAGAGTTGGGATCGCGGCGTCGAACTCCCCCTCGATGAAGGACTGCGCCTTGCCCGGCACAGCCGCACTTGCAAGGGCTGCCAGCGCGATGAGCCACTGGCCCCGGAACATCTTTTGCATCATTTGACCTCGTTTGACCGCCAGGCGGCGACGGAATTGTCGCAAGTCTTGCCGTGACAAGACAGTCGCGGTCAAGCGGGGAGGATGAATGACGCCGGCAACGGACGGCATCATGCGCCGCCCACTCGCTTTCCCTGCTCTGCATTGGAAAGGAAGCAGTGGGCGCTGTCGGGAGCGCTTCGCTGCTGCCCTACCTGAATGATCAAAATGGCTCGCAGCTCGCTTGATAGCCTCAAGCAGGTTGGCGTGCTTCCGGTGTTCCGGCGGTGGTCAGGGGCAGCGTCGGTCGCCGGGGCAGACAGGCAGGCGCGCTGCGCCGGCGGCATCGACCTCGAAGGGCTCGCTGCCGCGTTTGCCGCCATCCGCGCCCAGCCCGGAAATGATCAGCGATCCATCATTTGCCACCCTGAGGTTGGTAGAGCAGGCAATCGACATCGTCTTGATTTCGCTGCACGCCACCCAGACCTGTGGCTTGCTTGCCGCGCTGATCCGGACTTTCTTCCGAACGAGATCCCAAGCGAATGCGCGCCCGTCGGGGTTGCCGAGCTTGCTGTCGGGACCAAACAGGAAATTGCGCTCCGCCTTGAAGAGCGGGTTGTCTTCGGCATCATAGGCCACAATCATCGGCCCTTCCAGAACCACCAGCTGATCGGGCCCACCGGCGAACTCGACCACTGCGAGCGGGAACCCTTGGGCGATGGCCGCAACCGGCAGGCCGAGTGCCGCCATGCCCGCTGCCAACATCATCACCTTGTTCATACCGTTTCCCCTCTCGACGCGCCCCCGCAAACAGCCTAGCCATTCAGGCTGCGACCCGCAAGCAGGACGGCGGGTAGAGGGGCTAGTCGGCGATGAGCGAAAACGTTGCGACGGAGCCTGCCGAAGATGTTCCGGCAGAGGTGCAACTCGAGGACAAGCGCAAGGCCTGGAACCGCCGGGTCTCGGTTGATGCAGCGACCTTCTTCCTCGCCTTCACGCTGGCGATGGTGAGCGCGTTCGATACGGTTCGCGGCCCGGTGGTGGTGGTACAGCCGCCACAGCAGCTTGTGCTCTATCGCGACGGCGAAGGGGACAATGCAGTGCTGATCGTGGCGATGCGACTGGCCATGATCAATGCAACCAGTGCCAACCACGGCGATGTGGTGATGAATGCCTCAATCAGCCCGCTGAAGGGCGGCCCGTCCTTTGGATTTGCCGCGACTGTGAAGCCGGTCTTTACCGATGACGAAAGTGCCGCAAGCAAATGCGATCTTGGTGCCCGCTGTGTCCCGCTTGACGGGTTGCTCGTGATCGAGCGGGAAGACGAGATCATCGACATTCCCGGCGGCACAGTGCGGGGCCCCTATCTCGCCTATCCGGTTGCGGACTGGAACTGCACAGGCGATGCCAAAGTCTGCGGCGAATTTCTCGATTTCAACAGCGCTGTTGCGAAGATTGCCCAGTCTTCGAGCGACTTCACCGTGAAGGTGACTTTCTACAGCGACGGAGAACGCTCGCTCAACTGCAAGGGCAGAGCGATCGATCTGGCCTACATCACGTCGCGCGGATGGATGACGGTAAACTGCGAC
>RDXA01000328.1 GCA_004292705.1 Sphingomonadales bacterium
CGATTTGGCCATAGGGACTCTCCTCAGAAGATTACCACGAAGCCCGGCTTCGCTTTGCGTTTCGTTCAAACCCTGGGGAGGAGAGCTAAGAACGTTTCAAAATCGCAACGCATCTGTCAACCGTCCGGTTCCCCGGAACGCGTCGCTGACTCTTGGGCTGACCACGCTTCGAGCAACGCATCGCGGCTTCGGAGGCCCAGTTCGGGCAGGGCATGGTTGACCACATAGGTGGAGCCTGTGTGCCGATTGTCCCACATCGCCTGATGCGCTTGCGGCAGGCCCTCCCACGGCACCACCTGCGGCTCGGTCACCTCGAGCAGACCGGCGGCGATCATGTCGTTCATCCGCGCGACTTCGTAGGCGTTGCACAGGTGCGTGCCGAGGATGCTCGCGGTCGGCATCAGGATCTTGCGCTGGCGGGTCCAGACCTGCGGGGCGTAGAAGGTGAAGCGGCAGCCGGTCAGATCCTCGGCAAAGATCACGCGCCCCGTGAAGGGCTTCACCAGCGAGGTCGAAATGCCGAGGGTGTCCTGCCCGGCCCGCTCGAACACCAGATCGGGGCTGCCACGCGGATTGTCGGGCGAGCGCAAAATCTTGCCCACCGCCGAACCGAAGGGTTTCATCACCCGGTCCTGATAATCGCGCACCGCCGCCTTGAAGACCTCGATATCCAGCTTGGCATCGGGCAGGCGGGGCATGGTGTCGGGCCAGTGGAAATTCGCGCCCTCGCGCCGGCGGATGCTCTCGAGGCTGACGATCCCCTCGATCGCGTCCTCAAGCCCCAGCGATTGCAGGAATTCGCGCTGGCCATCGGTGGTGGTGGCGATCACGCTCTTGGCGTTGAAGCGGCGCGCAGCCTCGATCATCTCGAGACCCGTCTCGTCGAGCAAATCGCTCGTCCCCGGCCCGTAGAAGATCAGCACCGCCTCCCCGCCCCTGAGTGCGGCACGGCGGAGCATTTCCTCAGGCGTCGCCGTGCCCGGCTTGCCCATGAAGCTGAAGTGGTAGCCCGACGACGCGCCGTAAAACGCCAGCGTGCCGCCCTCGGCGAGCAATTGGAAACTGCGCGGGAAGGCCGTCTCGCCCGCGTGGCTGACGACGTAATCGGCGAGCTTGTCGCCGTTCAATGCCTTGTATTCTTCGACCAGCGCCGCGCCTGCGGCTTCCCAGGCTTGTGCCTCGGCCTTGTCCTCCGGCACCACCGAATAGAGGCCCGCAAAGCGCGCATCCTTGCGGTTGATCGCCCCGGCCGCGCCCTGCACCCTGGTGATGAAGGCCGCGCGCTCCTCGGACGAAACCAGCCCCGTCACCTGCAAGCCGGTCCGCACCGACGAACGCAGCGCATCGAGCCCCGTCCCCGTCGCCGCGCCCTCGACGAACAGCGTCCGCCCCGGCGCAATCTGCAAGGTGGTGAACAGGCAGCGGGCAATGGTGCCCAAGTTCAGCACATAGCTCCCCGCCTGCTCCAGCGTGAGATCGGGCGGCACCTTGTGCATTTGCGGCGCTTGCACCGTCAGGAACTGCGCGTGGCTCCCCGTCTCGGTCTCGTAGCCCTGAATGGAGAAATCGGCATACATCGGATCATTGCCGACCAGCGGACTGAGCAAGTCATTGGTGCCGGAATAGACCGTCACCAGATCGCCGACCTTGATCCGCCCCTGCGCCCGCGTCTCGGAGCCCAGCGCCGCGACCAGCGCGATGCCGCCCGATCCGGTGATCTGCACGTCTTCCTCATGGGCGTCGAAAGGCGAGACCGGGATGCCCGTCAGCGCCCAGATGTCGTTGAAGTTGACCTCGCTGGTCAGCATGTAGAGCAGCGCCTCGTTGGGCGCGGGCTCCGGCACGGCGACAATAAGCTCCTTCTCGTGGCTCGCAGGCGGGCCAAAGCGCGGCGCGCCGGTATCGGGATCGCGGGCGATGCCGAAGGCATATTGGTGACGCGGGATCGGGGTCACGCCGGGATAGAACGGCGCTCCCACAGGAAGCAGATCGCCTGCTGCTTCCAATGCCTGAGCACGCATTTCGTGCTCGGCATCAATCCACACGCCATCGCGCCGCACCGGGAGCGGGGGCGCAATCTTGTCCATGAACTGCCGGATACCGGTCTTCCCGCCTTCGGGATCGACGATGGCCTCGGCGAACAGCGCGGCCTCGCGGGCGAGGCCAGCGGTCATGCCCTGTTCGAGGCCCGCGCGCACCGCTTCCAAAGCCCGCGCGCCCGCCCCGCCGCGCCCGGCCCAGTCGAGCTGCCGGAGGATGCGCTGGAGGAAATCATCCGCCATCACGGCATCAAGGCTGACCTCGGCTGCCGTGTCCCAACGCTCTGCCGCCGCCTGCCGTTCAGCAAAGGCTGCGCCGAGCGGGCTGTCTTTGCCATGCTTCACATAATCGCGCATGGCAGCATGGGCGGCAGAGAGCGCGTCTGCCGACCCGCCCACCAACTCGTCGACGAAGCCGATCGCCTCGGCCGCGTCGGCATCGATGCTGCGCCCGCCAAGGATCAGGTCCATCGCATCGCGCAGGCCTTCCTCGCCGCGGCGGTCGATCAGCAGGCGCGGCAGGCGCTGCGTGCCGCCATAGCCGGGGAGCAGCCGTAGCCGGATCTCGGGCTGGCCGAACCGCGCGACAGGCTCGGCAATGCGGTAATGGCAGGCAAGCGCGAACTCCATGCCCCCGCCCAGCGCCACGCCCTGCACCGCCGCGACGCAGGGCTTGCCCATGCTCTCGATGGTGCGGAAGGCAAGGTGCGCGTTGTTGGGGAGCACCATGGCTTCATCGACGGTGTGGATCTCTTCCAGCATCTGACGGATGTCTGCGCCCGCGACGAAGGAGCTTGTGCCCTCGCCGGTGAACACCACCGCCACCACGTTGTCGTCACGCGCGAGGGTCGAGGTGACCAGCACCAGCTCGTCAATCGCGCGCTCGTTGAGCGCATTGACCGGCGGGTTGGTGACCGTGACGGTCGCCACCTGCTTGCCGTGAGCGACGGTGTTGTATTGCACGAGGAAATAGCGGTGACGGTCGAACAAGGCCTGCTCGTCGCTCATGCGCTGCTTGCGTTGCCAGTCGTTGATGACGGTGCGCAGCTCGTCCAGCGCTTCGGGGTTGCGCAGCGTGGTGACGTCGCCGACATCCTCGCCGACCACCAGCGCGCGGACCATGCGGCGCATGTATTTGCCCGAGCGGGTCTCCGGGAATTGCGAGACTTCGATGAAGTCCGCCGGGACCGCGACCGCGCCCTTCTCGGTGCGGACCAGATCGAACAGCCGGCGCTTGTCCTCATGCGTCAGCTTGCGCCCCGCCACCGGCACGACGAAGGCGAGCGGGGTCAGCCCCTTCTCGCGGTGCGGCGCGCCGACAACCAGCACGTTGCCGACGGGGCTGTCGGGTGCCAGCGCCTTGTCGCGCAGCACAGCGCCCTCGATCTCCTCGGTCCCCATGCGGTGGCCCGAGACGTTGATCACATCGTCCGAGCGGCCATGCAGCGAGAA
>RDXA01000329.1 GCA_004292705.1 Sphingomonadales bacterium
CTCCGACTCGGCTAGCGAGACAGGCAAACTGCTGGACGCAACAGAAGCCTGCACCCCCTTCGTATAGTTTAGAGCGGCTTCGGTGATCCTTGGGCTTGGTGGTTGCAGGCGGCTGCGGGGCCAATTTTACGCGCTCAACCAATCCGCTGTGATCTTGCCCCTATGTCCTTCCGGCGCCAGCGCGGCGCGCAAGGCTTCCAGCAGCGGCGGCAGTTCTTGCGTGAAGGCGTAGGGCGGGTTGACGATGAATAGGCCCGCGCCGTTATAGATGCCGGGCTGTTCGCTATCGTACAGCCAATGCTCGACGGACAGGAGTTTCGGGATGCCGAGCTGGCGCAGCTTGTCCTTCCACCGCAGATGCGCGGCGCGGTCTTTGAGCGGATACCAGATCACTGTGACGCCGTGCGCCCATTTGCGCATGGCGGCGCCGAGGGTGGCTGTAATGCGGGCGCGTTCGTCGGTCTGTTCATAGGGCGGGTCGACCACCACGACGCCGCGAGGGGTTCGGGTTGGCAGCATCGCCAGCCATAGCTCATAGGCGTCGCGCTGATGCACAGCGGCAGGCGTGCCGCGCATCGCACCGCGCAGGGCATCGGCGTCTTGGGCATGTTTTTCGTTGAGGATCAGGACATCCTGCGGGCGGAGAAGCTGCGCCAGAATGCGTGGGCTTCCGGGGTAGAGGCGCGGCCCAGTCTCCACATCCATCCCGTCATTCACTGCCTGCACTAAGGCCTGGTAGTCGTTCAGCAAGGGGTTCTGGTCGGCAAAGGCTCGCAGCACGCCCGCATTGGCCTCACCGGTTCGCCCGGCCTCCTCGCCGTGAAGGTCATACAGCCCGCAACCCGCATGGGTGTCGATCAAAGTCAGCGCGCTCTCTTTGAGCTGCAAGGCCCGCACGAGAGCAATCAACAGACTGTGCTTCATGACATCGGCACTGTTGCCCGCATGGAAGGAGTGGCGATAATTCAAAGAGAGATTTCCTCGAATTGGCCCGGCGCGAGTCCCTCGACCGTCCAGTCACCGATTGACCAACGCACCAGCCTGAGCGTGGGGAGCCCGACTGCCGCCGTCATCCGGCGCACTTGCCGGTTGCGCCCTTCGCGGATGGTGATTCTCAACCAGCTGTCGGGAATGGACTTGCGCTGGCGGATCGGCGGATCGCGCGGCCAAAGGTCCGGCGCGTCAATGTGCGCGACGTCGGCCGGCAAGGTCATGCCATCCTTGAGCCTGACGCCCCTCGCCAAGCGTTCCAGCGCCTCCTCCTGCGGATCGCCTTCGACCTGCACAAGGTAAGTTTTGGGCAGCTTGAAGCGGGGATCGGCAATGCGCGCTTGCAACCGCCCGTCGTCGGTCAGCAGCAGCAGGCCCTCACTGTCCCGATCGAGCCGTCCGGCGGGATAGACACCCTTCACCCCAATGTGGTCCGACAGGGTCGCGCGCACCGTCGGCGATCCGTGATCGGTGAATTGCGACAAGACGCCGAAGGGTTTGTTGAACACAAGCAGCCGGGCCATCTTCGGTCCATATCTCTCGAAGGCGGCAATGTCTTCAGGCCCATGTCGCTGCCGAAGCCTCAGTGGCGACCCGAAAAAACTGGTGCCGGCTACAGGATTCGAACCCGTGGCCCCCTGATTACAAATCAGGTGCTCTACCAACTGAGCTAAGCCGGCTTCCCGCAAGCGCTCTAATCCTAGAGCGCGCCGAAAGTCCAGCCTTCGGTGCGGGCGATCTCGGGCGTGAGACTGGGCGGGTGCCACAGATCGCGCTGGCAATGGACGCGGCGCAGCCACGCGGCGGTCAGCAACGCGTCCGACGAGTGGTCATCGATGGGGCCCGTGCTGGTGACCGGGGCCGAGCCAAGCACATCGAGCACATCGTTCAGCGCCTCATAGCTGCGCACCTTGGTTGCCGCCCCTGTGACCCCGCCCAAACGAGCCGCAACCGAGGTGTAGATTTCGGTCACCACTGATCCGGTGTCCGGCAAGGGATCGATGGGCCACACCGGCATCTGGCCCTTCAAGCGGTGGAGCATCCGCATCCCCGTCAGGCTCGACTTGCCGACTTGCGCCGCGCCGACGAGGTTGAAATTGCTTACCGGCCGCACGCCGCTTGCCCGTTGGGCGGTCTCGGCCAAGCGGAAGCGGCCCTCGCGGGTGGCTGCTCCGGGGAGCAGGAAACGGTCGCCTTCGTGGTCTTTCCCGTGACGGAAATAGCGCGCGGCCTCGGGGTGGGTGATGAACCCGCCTGCCTCAAGATGAAGATCATCCGCGCATGTAGCATCGATCAGCGCCCACAGACTTCGCGCGTCCGGCGGCGAGGCGTCCCACCCGGGGAAAAACGCGCCCGCATCATGGAACGGCAGCGAGATGCCGAGATCGAGGCCGACCAGCGTCGGCGCCGCAAGGCCCGCGAGCAACGCCAGAACCTCGCTCCGCGCCCAGCCTTTGGGATCGGGCGGGGGCAGCAATAGCGGCGCGCCGCCGTCGGTCCGCGCCATCGCCAGCGCAATCCCCTTCTGCCGAGCACCCTTTGCGCCCGACCAGTCGACCGCGAGGAAGTGGGAGAAACGCCCCGTCATCGCTTTCGCTTGGCGACCGGCTTCATCGCCGCCGCCTGATCGCAGGCGAGCCTGATCACGTCGCACACCCGCGCCGGATCGGCGCTGGCATAGCGCACCAGCACAGCCGGATAGCCTTCGTAGTGCGCGGTCTGCCAATAGGTTTCGGGTTCGGTTTCCTTGAGCATCTCGACCGTCCCGAGATCGATATGCAGCACGAAGGAGGTGTCGCCTTCGCGTCCGGTGCTGAGGAAAGCGCGGCCATTGGCAGCCACTTTGACTGCGGGCTGGCCATAGCTGCTCGACAACTCCGTCCCCGCCAGCCTCAGCGCGAAGTCGCGCGCCGCTTCCCAGCTGTCCAAGGCGCTGCTCATCCTCGCTCCCCCCGCAGCTTGTCCCAATATTCGAGGCGCTTCTTCACTTCGCGCTCGAACCCGCGTTCGACCGGCGTGTAGAAGGCCTGAGGCTCCATCTCGTCCGGCCAGTAATTGTCGCCCGAAAAGCCTTCGGGCGTGTCGTGGTCATAGGTGTAGCCCTTGCCATAGCCGAGGCTCTCCATCAGGCCGGTGGCGGGGTTGACGATGTTCATCGGCGGCATCAGGCTGCCGGTCTCTTTTGCGGCCTTCCACGCGGCTTTTTGCGCCAGATAGGCGGCATTGGATTTGGGCGCGGTGGCGAGGTAGAGGCAGGCCTGCACCAGCGCCAGCTCTCCCTCGGGCGAGCCGAGGAAGCGGTAGGCCTCCATCGCCGCCATGCATTGGGGGAGCGCCTGCGGGTCGGCCATGCCGATATCCTCCACCGCCATACGCACCAGCCGCCGGGCGAGGAACAGGGGCTCCTCGCCCGCGACCAGCATCCGTGCCAGCCAGTAGAGCGCCGCCTGCGGATCAGAACCGCGCACCGATTTGTGCAGCGC
>RDXA01000351.1 GCA_004292705.1 Sphingomonadales bacterium
CGCAGGCGGCGCGGGCCGAGCGCCGCGACGCAGCCGAAGCCGAAGACTGAGTTCGCGCGAGCCTCTTCCCTACCGCCACGCGCGCGTGCGGTACCATTTGGTGACAATGTATTTTGTGCCCCGCTGCACCGGCAAACCGGCATGCAGCGTTGCTGCGTTGGGGCGGCCATCGGGCAGGGCGTTGTTCCACAGCAGGAGCACGCCCGGCTTGGGCTCGATCTCCAGCCCGAGCATGGTGAAGGCGGTCGCGCCGCCTTGCTCGACATGGTTGAGATAGGCCATCGCCGTCCAGCTGCGCTGTCCGCCGCGCAAGGCCTCCTGCGGCCAGTAACTTTCGGAGGTGTAGAACCAGTCGTTGTGCGGCTTGAACTGCTGGCCCGGCCCGTAACGCTGGCCCTGCAGCGGCTCACCGATCGCCCCATCCACGCCAAGGATCGCATCGATCCGCTGCGAGATGTCTGCCACCAGCGACCCGTTCGGGTCGAGATCGCCCGAATAGGAGGTGCGATAGCCGCTGGCATAATCGAGTTCGTGGAGCGCCGAAGGCCGCGCCACCGCGTCAATCATCCTGCACAGCGAGGCACATTCATCCGCCGACAGAAACCCACCGATGGCGAACAGCTCAATGCGTTCATCCGGCACCCGGTGGATCGCCATGTCTTCCGCCAGCCGTGCGCGCACCCTCTCGCCAAGGCGAGCGAGAGCAGCCTGATCAGGAACCGGGTCGGCGGTCGTCATCGGCCCCGAGCTAGCAAGCGCTGGCGGCTGGGCCAAGCATCCGCAACGCCCCACGCAAAAGCCCCGCCGGATTGCTCCGGCGGGGCTCTTTTGTGTCTGGTGGAGACTTACCAGAAGAAGTTGTTGATCACGTCTACGACTTCGCCGGTGTAGATATCGACCAGCAGCACATCGTCATAATACCTGACCCACTGGTAAGGCCCATAGGCGGGCGGTAGGTGATAGGCCCATGGATCATTGATGAAGAAGCGCGGCTGGAAGAACAGGCTGTCGAGGAAGAAGCCGATGTCCACCCGGGCATAACGATGGCTGCGGAACGGCGCAAAGTAAGGGCCGGGCCGGAACAGGAACTGGTTGCCGCGCCGGAAATCGAACCAGTCATAGGTCCGGTTGCCGCGCCAGCCACGGTTCCAGCGGCTGAAGTCGCGGTTGTCCCAGCCGGGTCGGCCGTTCCAGCCCCAACGCCAGTCATTCTGCCGCCAGTTGCGACGGTCATTGCGCAGGCTGTTACGACGCCCGTCGCGCCAATCATTGCCGCGACCATTACGCCAGTCACCCCGGCGGTCGCCTTGCCATCCGTCGCGGCGGCTATCCTGCCAGCCATTACGCTGCCCGTCCTGCCAGCCATTGCGCCGCCCGTCCTGCCAGTTCCCCCGGCGAACGTCGACACGGTCTGCACGGCGATCTCCGCGCTGTTCGATCCGGTCAGCGCGGCGGTCTCCGCGTTGCTCTATCCGGTCGGCACGGCCATCCGTGCGGCGGTCGACCCGGGCGGCCGCGGCATTCCGGCCGCGCCAGTCGAGCTGGTTGGCCCGGGCATCGCCGCGCCGTTCGATGCGGTCAGCGCGCTGTTCGCTGCGGCGATCGATGCGATCGGCGCGCTGTTCGCTTCTGCGGTCGATCCGACCGCCGCGATTAGCGCCGCGCCGCTGGTTCTGCTGAGCAGCCTGAGCCAGGGCAACGACATCACCGCCGAACCCGCGCGAGCCGGCACGGTCAGGCTGAGGCTGAGGCTGTGGCCGCGGCTGCGGCTGAAACTGCGGCGAAGGACGCGCCATCTCGGCCCGCGCCGGGCCGCGATTGAACCCGGCTTGCATTGCCGGGCGCTCCATTCGGGTCCGGGGCGGGTCCGATTCGTCGGGCTGAAAGTCGGGCGTCGCCTGTGCGGCGACAGGGGCGGCAGGAAGGGCGAGAGCGAGCGCCGCAGCCAGAGCTGCCAGCGATCCACCCCTCGCAAAGAGGTTCGTCATCATAGTGCCTCCAGTAACGCCAGCCCACCGCAAGCAGTTTGTTGAGATGCTGGCGATTACGCCGCGCAGACTGTCGCAAGCATGAACCAATGCGTCGTTGTTCAGAAAGATTGCACTTTGAATGAACGCTTATTGCCATGCTTGACGCAAAGGGGTTTGCCGCCAATGGCAACGCCAGCCATGTTTGACACGCTTGACGATTGCCTGACCGATTGCCGTGACCGGCTGATCCGCGCCGCTCACGACCGTAAGGTGCCGATGCATACGCCTGTGATCGTTACCGGTGATGTTGATGCCCGCGTGATGGTGCTGCGGGCTTTCGACAGCGCCGCTTGGCGGTTGCGGCTGCATACCGATGGGCGTTCTTCCAAAGCAGAAATCATAGCGGCTGACCCGCGCGTCGCCATGCTGTTCTACGACAAGGGCGCCAAGGTACAGATCCGCGCGCGTGGTACCGGCGAGATCCTGCGCGGAGGTGCCGAGGTCGATGCCGCCTGGGCAGCAAGCACCAATTTCGCGCGGCGCTGCTATCTTGGCGAGGGGCCGGGGACGGTGTCGGACACGCCGACCTCGGGCCTGCCGCCGGAATTCGAGGGGGTGGAGCCTGACGACGCCCAGCTTGTCCCGGCGCGGGAAAACTTCGCGCTGCTGCGGATTACGCTGACAGAGCTAGACTGGCTTTACCTCGCGCATACTGGTCATGTTCGTGCGCAGTTTGTGCGCGCTGGCGATGGTATGAGATGGGAAGGGCGCTGGGTCTCCCCTTAGGGGGCGAGCCAGCGCGCCTCCTCAGCGCGTCAGCTTCTTGTAAGCAAGCCGCGTCGGGCGGTCGGCCGCATCGCCAAGACGGCGGCGCTTGTCTTCCTCGTAGGCTTCGAAGTTGCCTTCGAACCATTCGACATGGCTGTTGCCTTCAAAGGCGAGGATGTGGGTGGCCAGACGGTCGAGGAAGAAGCGGTCGTGGCTGATGACCACGGCGCAGCCTGCGAAGTTCTCGATCGCGTCTTCCAAGGCGGCCAGCGTTTCGACGTCGAGATCGTTGGTCGGCTCGTCCAGCAGCAGCACGTTGCCGCCTGCCTTGAGCATCTTGGCCATGTGCACGCGGTTGCGCTCACCGCCCGACAGTTTGCCGACGTTCTTCTGCTGGTCCGCACCCTTGAAGTTGAACGCGCCCACGTAAGCGCGGGTCGACATGTCCTGCCCGTTGACCTTCATGTAATCGAGCCCGTCGGAGATTTCCTCCCAGACGTTCTTCTTGGGATCCAAGTGGTCGCGGCTCTGGTCGACAAAGCCTAGGCGCACGGTCGAACCGATTTCGACCGTCCCGCTGTCGGGCGTTTCCTTGCCGGTGAGGATTTTGAACAAGGTCGATTTGCCCGCGCCGTTCGGCCCGATCACGCCGACGATCCCGCCCGGGGGGAGGATGAAGCTGAGGTCTTCGAAGAGCAGCTTGTCGCCGTAAGCCTTGGAAATGCCCTTGGCTTCGATCACCTTGCCGCCGAGGCGCTCGGGCACCTGAATGACGATCTGCGCCTTGCCGACCATGCGGCTGTCCTGGCTGTTCTGGAGTTCCTCGAACTTGCGGACACGCGCCTTGGACTTGGTCTGGCGTGCAGCCGGGGTCTGGCGGATCCACTCGAGTTCGCGCTGGAGCGCCTTCTGCTTGCCGGATTCCTCGCGGCTTTCCTGCTCGAGCCGCTTGGCCTTCTTCTCGAGATAGGTCGAGTAGTTGCCTTCGTAGGGGTAGTAGGAGCCGCGATCGAGTTCGAGAATCCATTCGACCACGTTGTCGAGGAAGTAGCGGTCGTGGGTGATCATCAGCACCGCGCCCGCGTAATCCTTGAGGTGGTTTTCGAGCCACTGGACCGACTCAGCGTCCAAGTGGTTGGTGGGCTCGTCCAGCAGCAGGATCGAGGGCTTCTGGATAAGGAGGCGGGTCAGCGCCACACGGCGCTTTTCGCCGCCTGACAGGTCCTTCACCGGCCAGTCGCCCGGCGGGCAGCGCAGGGCCTCCATCGCGACTTCGAGCTGGTTGTCGAGCGTCCAGCCATCGACCGCGTCGATCTTGTCCTGCAACTCGCCCATCTCAGCACCCAGCGTGTCGAAATCGGCGTCGGGTTCGCACATCAGCGCGCTCACTTCGTTGAAGCGGGCAACGAGGTCGGCGGTTTCCTTGGCGCCTTCACGCACGTTTTCGAGCACGGTCTTGGTGGGGTCGAGCTCGGGCTCCTGTTCAAGGTAACCGACAGTGATGTTCTCGCCCGGCCAGGCCTCGCCCGTGAAATCCTTGTCGATCCCGGCCATGATCTTGATCAGGGTGGACTTGCCTGCCCCATTGGGGCCGACGATACCGATCTTGGCGCCCTGATAGAACTGGAGCGAAATGTTGCTGAGCACCGGCTTCTGGGCACCGGGGAAGGTCTTGGTCATGCCCTTCATGACATAGGCATATTGCGCGGCCATCGGGTGGTCCTTTGGGTCGAGTGATCTGGGGTCGATGTTTGCGTGCGCAGATAGGGAAGGGGAGGGACAAGGGCAAGCGGCTAGACTTGTGCCCGCCCGCCCGATAGCAGCTTGCTCCATGAACCGCATGTCATCAGCGCTGGCCGCGCTCTCGTTCGCATTCCTGTCCACCGCCGCATCCGGCGAAACCCCCGCGCTCGAGAAAGCAGCAGGGGCCGCGCTGGAACGGGATACCCACGCCTGGGACTTCGTCGAAGGGATCACAACCGAGGTCGGCCCCCGTCAGGCTGGAACCGAGGCCGAAGCGCGCGGGCGGGCCTGGGCCATGCAATGGCTGGCGGCCAAAGGTTTCGTCAATGTCGCCGACGAGCCCTTCATGATGAACACCTGGGTGCCGGGGGACATCGCCCGCGCCCGCGTAACCGCACCCTTCGCGCAAGACCTGACCGTGCTGCCGCTTGGCAACTCCGCCGCGACCCCGGCGGGCGGGATCGAGGCCGAAGTGGTGTTTTTCCGGACCGTCGACGAACTGCGCGCTGCACCTGCCGGGAGCCTGACGGGCAAGATCGCCTATATCAGCCACCAGATGCGCCCGGCGCAGGATGGCTCGCATTATGGCTTTGCCGGCCCCGCGCGCTGGGTCGGGGCGGGGATCGCGGCGAGCAAGGGGGCGGTCGCGACAGTGATCAAGTCGATCGGCACCGATCACCACCGCAACCCCCACACCGGGGGCACCAGCTTCCCCGAGGGTGTCACCCCGATCCCCGCTGGTGCGTTGAGCTTGCCCGACGCCGAGAACCTCGAACGGATGTTCGCGCGCGCAGGCGGCAAACCGGTCACGCTCCGGCTCGACATGAACCCGCGCCAGATTGGTCAGACCCAAAGCGGAAATGTTGTGGGCGAGATCACCGGTACCAATCCCAACCTGCCCCCGGTGCTGCTCGCCTGCCATATCGACAGCTGGTGGAACGCACCCGGTGCGTTTGATGATGGCGCGGGCTGCGCGATCATCTCTGCCGCCGCGCTGCATGTGAAGCAGGCCGGCGTACCCTTGCGCACCATTCGCGTGCTGCTGGCCGGGGCGGAGGAGACAGGGCTGTGGGGCAGCAAGGCCTACAGCGATGCGCATATCGACGAGGCGATTGCGGTCGGGATCGAAAGCGATTTCGGTGCAGACCGGGTGTGGCGATTCGATTCGAACTTCCGCGACAGCAATCCTGCCCTCCACAAGCGCATCGCAGCGGCTGTAGCCCGCTTCGGCGTGTCGAGCGGGTCGGAGGTCGCCACGGGCGGCGCAGACCTCAATATCGTGCGCGACCAGAAGGGCGCGCTGGTCGATCTCCAGCAAGACGGCACCCGCTATTTCGATTTGCACCACACCCCGGACGATACCCTCGACAAGATCGACCCCGTGCAACTGAGGCAGAATGTTGCGGTATGGACGATGGTGGTCGGCATCCTTGCCAATGAGGCCAATTCGATCCTCACGGGCGGGCCGATCCCAGCAGCGCCGCCGATCATGCAGGGGCAGTAAAACGCCCCATCCGACACAATTCGGCCAGATGCCGGTTGGTTCGCCATCGGCCTTGCCAGCGCATGTCACGCGGTGGACAGGCACAAGAGGCAAAGGGTCGTGACGATCGAGTGTGCGGGCCCCACCCCGGCCTTGCTTTCTTTCCGGCCGAATGGTGCACGGCCTTCATGCCGGTAGTGATGACACTGGTGGGCTCAGTGACGCGGTGGTAGGATCGTTTGGTAGTGACAATCGCCGCCAATGGGGCGGCGACTCTCGCCCGACCGGGCCGAAAGGCATATCTGGTTGAATGAACCAGCACCGGAGCACCAATCAGGACATGTCAGCCCCAAGCGCCCATCCCGACGATCCGCACTACATGCATCGCACAGGCTGGCTTCGCGCGGCGGTGCTCGGTGCCAATGACGGGATCATCTCGGTTGCCTCCTTGATCATCGGTGTGGCGGCGGCAACGCCGGAGCACGGCGCCGTGATGGTCGCGGGGATCGCCGCGCTGATCGCGGGGGCGATGTCGATGGCGGCGGGTGAATACATTTCGGTCTCCAGCCAGGCCGATTCCGAACAGGCGGATATCCGCCGCGAGCAGGAGGCACTTGCCGCCACCCCTGCTGACGAGGAGCTTGAGCTTGCCGCGATCTACCGCGACCGCGGGCTCAGCGCAGAAACCGCAGCAGCCGTCGCGCGCGAACTGACCGCACTTGATCCGCTCGCGGCACATGTCCGGGACGAACTCGGCTTGTCGGAACACCTCGCTGCGCGACCTTTGCAGGCCGCCTTGGCATCGGGCGCGACCTTCAGTTCGGCGGCAGCGGTGCCACTGATTGCAGCGTGGCTTGCCCCGGCGGGGGCGATCATCCCGATTGTGGTGGTGGTCTCAATCTTTTCGCTGATGGTGCTCGGCGCGGCCGGAGCGAAGGCTGGCGCGGCCCCCATGATCCCGGCTATGCTGCGCGTGGTCGGCTGGGGTGTGTTTGCCATGGCAATGACGGCAGCGGTCGGGTGGATGTTCGGCGTCAGCGTATAGGAAAGCGGGCCGGCCGTGCCCGACGCCTGCACTCAAATCACTGGGAAAGTGGTCGGGGAGACAGGATTCGAACCTGCGACCCTCTGCTCCCAAAGCAGATGCGCTACCAGACTGCGCTACTCCCCGACGCTTATCGTCCCGCCCTTCCGCGCCCGCTCGGTGGGCCCGGCAGGATTCGAACCCGCGACCTAGCCGTTATGAGCGGCCAGCTCTAACCGCTGAGCTACAGGCCCTTGCGCGCAAGGCACCGGAAGGCAGGGCGACAATCAGCCCCTACTTCGCAGGTGGCGGTGAGACAAGCGCTAGCAGGCAGCTATCCGCCGGTGGCGGCGATGATGTCGCCTACGGTGCAGCTTGTCACTCCGCGTCCGGCGAGATGGCGGTAGACCGCCTCCAGCCAGCCGTAAAGCGCTTCGACCTCGGCCTCGCTCTCGGCATAAGGCGTATGCCCCGGCGCCAGCGTGGGGCTGTGGAACGAGAGGACCAGCACCGGCAGGCCGTTATCGAGCGCGATATCGACGCCGCGCAGGGCCTCAGCCATGGATACCCCTTCCGGGGTCAGTGCGATCCGCTCCAGCAAGCCAAGCCGGGAGAGCACGCCCATCCCGCGCCGCAAGCGGGTGCCGAGGCGCTGCACCGGCTGTCCTGCACTCCGCAGCAGACCGGAATGCACCGTCGTAACCGGCAGTTCGAGCAACCTCATGGCCCCATCGACCCAATAGGGGGCGAGCGGATGATTGCTGTAATCAGGCCCGCCCTGATCGCTGTAATCGAACAATGATCGCACTGAGGTATCGACCCGGATACCGGCGTGCTTCAGCAGTTCGGCCGTGTGCGGGCCGAGGCCATAACGGCCCGCGCGGTAGATCAGCGGGGGGCTGCCGAATGCACCCTCGATCGCATCACGCAGAGCCATGAACTTGGCGGCCTCGAGTGTCTGCGGCAGGTTTCCGGCGAAGGAGTTGAAGACACACACCTCCTCTTCGAAGGGCGGGTTGACCCAGGGGTGCAGTTGCACGCCGACTTCGGCTGTGCCGCGCTGCACGGCATCACCGATGATGTCGACCGCGCGGGCATCCTGCACGATCGGCCAGTCGACCAGATAGACCGGGTGTGCGCCGATCGTCTCGCAAAAGGCCTGAAAGCGCGGGATCGCCTCGACATGGCTGAGGCCATAGCCCTCGCGGCGGAAGGGGCCGGTCCAGTCGAATTCCTCCTCGGTATCGACGGTCAGCAGCACGCGCTGGCCGAAGCCGGGGGCAAAGGCGGCGCGACGCCCGCCAGGCGGTGGCTCGAGCATTGATCCGGTGGTCATGATCCCGTTCCCATGAGGCCGCGCGCTAGGCTGCGTCGGCGCTAGGCAGGGCCGGGTCACGGGTCAAGAGCGGGAGCGCCAGAACCAACCTGTCGTCCTCGCGCCGCATATCGCCCCCCACGGACCGCGCTTCCGCCCGGGCAAGACGCAGGGCGAAACCGGTACCGAAGAGTCCCGGGCTGATCGTGCTCTCCCCTGTGCGGGTGGTGGCGGCGAAAAGATTTTCCTCTGCGGCCAGCCGGGCCGGAAGAACACAGGAGACCTGAGCCACGGCGCGGCTTGCACCAATCATGGGATCAAGCCGCACAGCGATTCGCTCGCCCGGTGACATGGCCGCAGCAAGGCCAGCGAGGACCCGCCACAGCAGCGCTTCGCTGTCCTCCGGATCGAGCCCGATCATCATGCTCGCGTCCTGTGCAAAAGCGAGGGTGAAGCCGGCGCTCAGAGGGCCAAGCACCGGATCGAGCTGCGCGGCGGTGCGGCGCACCAGCGCGGCTAGATCGGTCTCGCCCCGCTCAAACCTGAGCGCCCCCGTTTCGAGCCGCGCCAGCCGGTCGAGATCTTCGAACCCTGCGAGGATCCGCGCTGCATCGGCAGCAATGGCTGCGGCAAGGGCGCGATATTCGTGCGGGGCAGGACCGAATAGCTGTTGCTGGATCACCTCGGCATAGCCTTGCACGGCAGTGACAGGGGTGCGCAATTCGTGGAGCAATTGGCGGATGCGGTCAGCTTCGAGCGCTTCGGGGCCCGCGGGGGAAGCGGCGTGATCGGGCGCGCGGCGGAAGCGCCCGAAATAGCCGGTGAAGTGCCCTTCCTCGCTAAAGCGCGGTTCGGCATCGATAACCCAGTCGCCCGTGATGGCAGGCGCACCGACAAGGCTGATCTCGCCGCGCGTGATCGGCTGGCGTCGGACGAAGGCACGCGCGAGCCCGGCGCTGCCATGGCCTTCGTCCTTGCCCTGATAGGTCGCAAACAGGCGCGTGCCGATCACCATTGGCGCCACCTCGCTTGTTGCCCAGCCAATCCGACCGGACGTGTCGGCGGCAAAGCCGAAGCTGGTAGCGGTTCGCTCGGGCCGGTCGGGCACCTCCCCAAGCGGAAGACGCGGCGAGTGTTCGAGATCGTGCTGGGTGTCGCTCCGCTCGCGCGTGAACTGGGCGATGCGTTCGACCAGCGCAGAGATTTCGGTGCGGCCGCTCTCATCGCGGTCGCGCATCGATGCAGGTGCTTTGCGCAGCGGTATCGGGTCTGAAGAAGCGGCTGTCCGTATCGTCGTCGACCGCGGCTCGGGCGGATCGAGCGGCGCGGCATCACTCGCAAGGCTGGCAACGGAACTGTCTGGTGGAGCGGGCAAGCCACGGTCATGCACCCCCAGCAGCGCCAAGAGCGCCTCGGCATCGACCGGAAGATCGCGGCGCAGGCGCAAGAACCCGCGTGCGCGCACCGGAAGGCGCGGGATGAGCGCGGTCCAATCGTCCGGGGTGAAATCGGCACGGCCGAGCGCGGCAGCAGTGACCTCTGGCTCCTGATCGGCAAGATGCACCGCGAGATCGGGGCTGCGGAAGCGCCAGCCCGGCTCGCGGATTATCCGTGCGCGGACTTCTGCCGGAATGGCCTCGGCCAGCGCGTCCATCCTGAGCCAGGCTGCGGCACGCAGGCTGTGATCCACCCCATGCACCTGCGCGGAATCTCTGCCGAGCAGATCGAGCAACTGCCGGTATTGCGTACGCAAACTCGCCTCGCCGGTGGCGCGCTGTCGCAGCACGGTGGCAAGGCGATCATCGAAAAACAAAAGGTTCTCCCAGGGCTCGGCGTGCTGGCCGAATCGCATGCGACAATGGGTGGCACGGCGCGACAATAGCTTGCGCCAATCTGTTCGTCTTATCAGGATGGAGCAATTGTCACAGTCTGACGCGAAAGGTGCGTTGCAAAGCGGGACAATTGCTGGCAAACCTAATAATATTAGCCAAGCGAGCCATGCGGCACGCGTCTTGTTTCTTTGAGATCATGTTTTGCGCGCCTTGCCGTTTGCCGGTCAGGTGCATGGCGGAGGAGCTCTAGCCACGTGGCCAATCTCGACGATATCGACCGCCGCCTGCTGGCGGAATTGCAGGCGGAAGGCCGCGTCACCAATGTCGAACTCGCCCAGCGTGTCGGCTTGACTGCGCCGCCCTGTCTGCGCCGGGTGCGGGGGCTGGAGGAAGACGGGGTTATCCGCGGCTATCACGCCGATCTCGATCCTTCCAAGCTCGGCTTTGCAATCACGGTCTTCGCGATGGTCAGCCTCAAGAGCCAGGCCGAAAGCAGCTTGCGCGAATTCGAGGAGCACATGCGCGCACTTCCCGAAGTCCGCGAATGCCACATGCTCAACGGCGAAATCGATTTCATTCTCAAGATCGTGAGCAAGGACCTGCAAAGCTTTCAGGAATTCCTGACCGGCAAGCTGACCCCTGCACCCAATGTGGAAAGCGTCAAGACTTCGCTGACGATCCGCACGGCCAAGCAGGAGCCGGGCGTCCCGCTATGAGAGCGGGCGGGCTCTTGGCAAGGCTCGGCCTGCTCGCGGCGGCATCATCAGGCATGGCGGCTTGTTCGGGCGGGGGCGCTTCCGGCCCCAAGCCGTTCAATGCCATGTCGGGCGAGGAGCATCTCGCCTGCGCGGTGGACATCAGCGCCTACACCTACCTGACGGCGGCCAAGACGATCCCGGAGGATCGGGATATGCTGAACAAGTCCGTTCTCGCCCTTGCGTGGCACCACAATGCCTATGCGCTTCCGCAGGGCGAGAAGGAACAATACGATCTGATCAATAAGAAGCGCTTGGAGCTGATCGGCAGGGATGCGGCTGAAGCGATTGCGGGCCGGGCGGTCGGGTGCATCGAAGTTGCGCTCGCCAAACACGAGGCAGACCAGAAGCGTCGACGCTAGGTCAGTGGGTGCCAAGGGAAAGCTGACATGAGCGAAGGCACGGAAACTCTCGGACTGCACCTTGCCGAACCAATCACAGGACACTGCCTGTGCGGCGCAGTGACGATCACGATCTCCGAAATGCGCACAGAGGTCGATATCTGCCACTGCACGATGTGCCAGCGCTGGGGCGGGGCGTTCTACGCAGGCGTCAAGGGTGAGGCGGCCGAGGTTACCGGCGAGACGGCGATCACTGTCTATCGCTCCAGTCCGTGGGCAGAACGCGCCTTCTGCGCCACTTGCGGCAGCAACCTATGGTATCGCTTCCTGCCAACCGGCGGGCGCTCGTTTCTGGCGGGGTTGTTTGCCCTTCCGCCGGGCTTCGGGATCGAACAACAGATATTTGTTGAGGAAAAGCCAGACTGGTATGATATTGCTCAGGAAAGCCCGATGAAGACGGGGCCTGAGGTGATTGCCGAGGCGATGGCACAAGGGCTCGATCTCGGCGGATAGAACGGGTGACAAGGCTCGCACGCGCAATGACAGAACCGCCACCGCTTCCCCCGCCCATGGTTCTCGCCGAGTTACCTGCCGCTCCGTCGGGTGAGCAGCGCGCAGACGGTACGCTGGTGATCGACCTGACCCAGCTTGTCCCGCCGCCCCCACCCGAACGATGTACGGACGAACAACCCGATCCGCTCAACCCCGAAATCGTGGTCTGCAAAAACAGCGGTCCGTCCCCGCGGCTCGGCCCGATGGTTGGCCCGGTTGATGATGGCTTCGCCAGCGCAATCCCGCGCGCCCGCATAAAGCTGTCCGAAACCGCAAGCGCCGAGGCGAACGCAACAGCGCCGAGCGTTGGCGGCTTCAACGCGCAAGGCGGGGAAGTCCGGCTGAAGATCGACTTCTGACGCCGGCCTAATGCAGCTTCAGCCTGGGCCGCACGATGCGGTTCACGCGGCCCACCGCCATCAGGAAGGTCGCTTTCACCCAGCCGTGAATACCGATCAGGTGCAGCCGGTAAAGCGACGTGTAGATGAACCGAGCGATCCGCCCTTCGATCGCCATGCTGCCACCGATGAGGTTGCCCATCAGGCTGCCCACGGTCGAAAAGCGGCTGAGCGATACCAGCGACCCCTTGTCGCGGTAGATGAAGTGGCGGAGCGGCTTGTTCTGCTGCATTCGCACGATATTGGCGAACACCACCTCGGCCATCTGGTGCGCCGCCTGCGCGCGCGGAGGCACGGGGCGGTCTTCGCCGGGCGGGGTGTAGCTGGCGCAATCACCCAGAGCATAGATGCACGGGTCGACCGTGGTCTGGAGCGTGTCGGTGACGATGATCTGGTTCCTCGGATTGGTTTCAAGCCCGAGGCCTGACAGGAAATCCGCGCCCTTCACCCCCGCCGCCCAGACGATCAGATCGGCCTCGATCACCTCGCCGGTCTTGGTGATGAGCTGGCGCGGGCGGGCCTCGACGACCTGCACATCGGGGCGCACCGCCACACCGAGTTGGCCAAGCTCGTATTTTGCTGCATCGGCCAGCTTTTCCGGAAGGGCTGGCAGGATGCGCGGGCCGGCTTCGAGCAGGGTCACATGCATCCGGCTCTCGTCGAACACTTCGAGCCCGTAATGGCGCAGCGCCCCTGCCGCATTGTAAAGCTCGGCCGCCAGCTCGACCCCAGTAGCGCCGCCACCAACGATCGCGACGCGCACCAGTTCGTTGGCAGTGGGATCGTTCATCATGGCCCGGCTGACACGCAGGCAGTGGTCGAGCAGGCGGGTGCGGAAACGATCAGCCTGCACGCGGCTATCGAGATAGAGGCAATGCTCCTTGACCCCCGGCACACCGAAATCGTTGGAGACCGACCCCAGCGCCAGCGCGAGGATATCGTAGCGGATCGTGTGGCCCGCAATCAGCTCGCTGCCATCCTCATCCTTAACCGGCGCGAGGTTGATGGTCTTGGCGTCGCGGTCGATCCCTTCAAGGCTGCCCTGAAAGAAGCGGTAGCCCCATCGGTAGCAGTGGCCCCGATAGCCGACCTCGTCGAGATTGGCGTCCAATGATCCGGCCGCAACCTCGTGCAGGAGCGGCTTCCAGATGTGGCTGAGGTTCTTGTCAACAAGGATGATGTCGTGCCGTTCGCGCCCGTATCTGGCACCCAGCCTGCGGACAAGCTCCAACCCGCCTGCGCCCCCGCCGACAACAACGATCTGGGTCTTGCGGTTCATCCAACCTCCACAACGACGGCCCGGGCGCGTGACCCTGAAACGGGCGGAAGCGGGACGATATTCCCGGCTTTCCGTCAGTTGCAGCCTAACAGGCCCGCTTTCACGAAGCGAGGCCGGTCCCCTCAATACAGAGAGTATTTGTTGCGGTGCAGCAAAAAGCTGAACCGACGGCGAGGATCAGACCTCGCGTTCTTCCAGCCACTTTTCCAGCCACTTGATCGAATAGTCGCCGTTGAGCACATCATCCTGCCGCAGCAGGGCCTGATGCAGCGGGATGTTGGTCTTCACGCCTTCGACCACCATTTCCTCCAGCGCACGGCGCAGGCGCATAATGCATCCTTCGCGGTTGCGGCCATAGACGATCACCTTGGCGATCATGGAATCGTAATAGGGCGGGATGCGGTATCCGGCGTAAAGCCCTGAATCCACACGCACATGCATCCCGCCCGCCGGGTGATAATAGGTCACAAGCCCGGGCGAGGGGGCGAAGTTGAATGGGTCTTCGGCGTTGATCCGGCATTCGATCGCATGGCCGAGGAATTCAAGCTCGTCCTGTGTCACCGACAGCGGCTTGCCCTCGGCGATGCGGATCTGTTCACGCACGAGATCGACCCCGGTGATCGCTTCGGTAACCGGGTGTTCATCTCGATGAAGTAGAACTCGCCGTTTTCCCACAGGAATTCGATCGTGCCCGCGCCGCGATAGGCCATGTCGCGCATCGCCTTGGAGCAGACCTCGCCCATCCGCATCCGCTCTTCGTGGGTGATGACGGGGGAGGGGGCTTCTTCGAGAACCTTCTGGTGGCGGCGCTGGAGCGAGCAGTCGCGCTCGCCCAAGTGGATCGCATTGCCGTGTCCGTCGCCGAACACCTGGAATTCGATGTGGCGCGGGTTGCCGAGGTACTTCTCGATATACACGGTCGCGTCGCCGAACGCCGCCTTGGCCTCGCTGCCGGCCTGCTGCATCAGGGTTTCGAGCTTGTCCTCGCTCTCGCACACCTTCATGCCGCGCCCGCCGCCGCCGCTGGCAGCCTTGATGATCACGGGGTAGCCGATGTCCTTGGCGATCTTGCGTGCTTCATCGAAATCGCTGACCGCGCCGTCCGAGCCCGGCACCAGCGGCAGGCCCAGAGCGCCCGCGGTGCGCTTGGCCTCGACCTTGTCGCCCATGGTGCGGATATGCTCGGGCTTAGGGCCGATCCAGATGATGTCATGCGCTTCGACGATATCGGCGAACTTGGCGTTCTCCGACAGGAAGCCGTAGCCGGGGTGGATCGCATCGCACTGCGCGATTTCGGCGGCCGAAATGATGTTGGCGATGTTGAGATAGCTCTCGGACGCAGGCGGCGGGCCGATGCACACGGCGTGATCGGCCAGCCGCACATGCATTGCGTCGGAATCAGCGGTGGAGTGCACCGCGACCGTCTCGATCCCCATTTCATGCGCCGCGCGGTGAATGCGCAGCGCGATCTCGCCGCGATTGGCGATCAGGATACGTTTGATGCCGGCCATCTTACGCGATCACGAGGAGCGGCTGGTCGAATTCGACCGGCTGGGCATTGTCGATCAGAATTGCGGTGACCGTGCCCGAACGCGGGGCGGTGATCGGGTTCATCACCTTCATCGCCTCGACGATCAACAGCGTGTCACCCTCCTTTACCGCTTGGCCGACCGCGACGAAGTTTGCCGCACCGGGCTCGGGCGCGAGGTAGCAGGTTCCGACCATCGGCGATTTGACCGCATTGGTCATATCGGGGCCAGCGGGCGCAGGAGCTTCGGCCGGAGCAGGGGCAGCGGCAGCAAGGGCCGGGGCCGCGGCGGCAGGGGCTGCGGCGGCATAGACCGGCGCGGCTGCGGCGACGCTCCCACGTGAAACGCGGATCTTGCGATCATCATCCTCGACCTCGATTTCGGTGAGGCCCGTCTCGTTGAGCAGTTCGGCAAGCTCGCGCACCAGTGCGGTATCGATGTTCATGCCCCCGGACTTGCGCCCGTTTGCCTTGCCGGTTTGGCCAGCGTCGTTTGCCATGCATGCCCCTTGTAAAATACTGCGCCCTTAAGGCCGGAGGGACTATTGCCGCGAATTGCGGCTGGCAAGTGGCAAGGGTGCAAAATGTGAAAGTCGGGTGACGATTTACACCTGACCCGACGCCACGGCCTCGAGCGCGATGCGGTAGGAGTCGGCCCCATGCCCTTCGACCGTCATCGCCGCGCCCATGCCGACATAAGAGAGGTGGCGGAAGGCCTCGCGGGTCTTGGGATCGGACAGGTGCACCTCGATTACCGGCGTCTTGATAGCCTTTATCGCGTCCAGCAGCGCGATCGAGGTGTGGGTATAGGCCGCCGCATTGAGCAACACCGCCCGCGCGCCCTCAGCTTGCGCTTCGTGCAGCCAGTCGACCAGCGTCCCTTCGTAATTGGTCTGGCGCATGTCGATTTCGAGCTCCAGCTCGCGGGCGCGGTCTTCCAACATGCCTGCGATATCATCGAGCGTGGTGGTGCCGTAAATCTCCGGCTCGCGTGTGCCGAGGAGATTGAGATTGGGGCCGTTGAGGACGTAGACGAGGTTGCTCATGGGCGAGGGCGATAGCGGGAAGGTGCGGGGCGGGGAAGGCTCTCCCTTGAGATCAAACCGCGTCCCAAGCCGTGAAGTGATGCACCTCGCACTCCGCCACGAACTGCTCCATGCCTGGTGGGATGAAGGCCCGGTCCCAGTCTTTCCCTGCAAAACGCTTGAGCGCGGCCTCATCCCGCCAGCGCGAGATCATCAGGTATTCGTCCGGATTCCAGCGGCTCGGCTTGAAGATATCAACGCCGAGCGCACCGTCGGCAATTCGCACGGCATTGACCGAGATGGTCGCGAACTTGGCTTCGAAATCTGCGCGCAGGGCCGAATGGATGTGAACCCTGAAAAGCCGGACGATGGACATGAAGGGTCTCGCTCCTTGCGTTGGCGCGTTCGAGGGAGGCTAGAGGTGTGCGGCTTGAGTGCAAATAGCCTTTATCGGTCCACGCCCTTGACCTTCCCCCACTGCCGCGCGGCGGTGTAGCCGAGGTATCCCGTGCCAAACAGCGCGTAGAGCGGCTCGGGCAGGCCATTGAGGTAGGCGTTCATCCCCGCCGCAATGTCGCGCGCGGCCAGCGGGTGGAACGCGCTGAGCACCCCCATCGGCAGCGCGGTTAGCAGCAGGATATACATCACATAGAG
>RDXA01000330.1 GCA_004292705.1 Sphingomonadales bacterium
CCCTTGGCCCGCGCGACCGAACGGGTCACGCCGCCGAGGCCATCGACATATTGGTCGACGTCGTTGATGCCGAGCTCGATGCTCTCGAGGTTCTGGTAGGTGAAATCGACCGTGCCGAGCGCGCTCTGCAGCAGTTCGCGCTGCTGCACCGGCTTGCCGCCGACCCCGTAGGCAAAGCCCTTGTTGCTCTCGAAGGCATTGGCCAGTTCGTCCGGATCGGCCCAGACGCCGCCCTCGATCATCTGGTTGACGTTGGCCCCGTAAGCCCCTTCGGCATTGGAGAAGACGCGCAAGGCGGCGGTTTCGAGATCGCAGCCGTGCTTTTCCATCGCGCTGAGCGTGTGCTTGCGGATGAAGTTGGCTTCGGGCGCTTCGTCCTCGGCCTGGCTGGCGAGCAGCGCGGCTTCGGCGAGCATCCGGGTCTGCATCGGCAGGAGATCGCGGAAGATGCCCGAGAGCGTCACCACCACGTCGATGCGCGGACGGCCGAGTTCCGCGAGCGGGATCAGCTCCGCGCCGGCGAGGCGGCCATAGCTGTCGCGGCGCGGGCGGGCGCCCATCAGCGTCATCGCCTGCGCGATCTGGACGCCTTCGGACTTCATGTTGTCGGTGCCCCACAGCACCATCGCGATGCTTTCGGGGAAGGGCTGGCCGCCATTGACGTGGCGGGCGATCAGCTGCTCGGCCTGTTCGCTGCCCATCCGGCAGGCGAAGGGCGAGGGGATGAGGAAGGGGTCGAAGCCGTGGATGTTGCGCCCGGTCGGGAGCACATCGGGGTTCACCACCACATCGCCGCCCGGCGCCGGGGCGACATAGCCGCCATCCAATGCGTGGATAAGCGAACCCATCTCGTCCGAGGAATCGAGCAGCGCGGCAAGGCGGGCACGGTCGGGCGTCGGGCCATCATGGCTGCCCGCTTCCATCATGGCGTCGAGCATGTCCTCGCGCTCGGCCCCTTGCGGGTTGCGGCCGAAGATGTGGAGGCCGTGCGGGATGAGCGATTGCTCCATCTCGTAAAGCCGCGCGGGCAGTTCGCCGATTTCGGCATAGGTGATGTCGAGCGCATCGCACTGGTCGGCGATCATCGCCGCAAGGTCGGCGCGCTCGTCCGCGTGGTCGGCATCATCGATGGTGCCGCGCCAGCGCTCGACGCTCGCCTTCAGCTCCGACAGGCCCTTGTAGAGCCCGGCCTGTGCCAGCGGCGGGGTCAAGTAGCTGATGAGGGTCGCGCCCGAGCGGCGCTTGGCCAGCATCCCCTCGGAAGGGTTGTTGGCCGCATAGAGGTAGAAATTGGGCGTGTCGCCGATCAGGCGATCCGGCCAGCACTTGCCCGACATCCCGGCCTGCTTGCCCGGCATGAATTCCAATGCGCCGTGAGTGCCGAAATGGAGGATCGCATGGGCGCCGAAATCCTCGCGGATCCAGCGGTAGAAGGCGCTGAAGGCGTGGGTGGGCGAGAACGTGCCTTCGAACAGCAGGCGCATCGGATCGCCCTCGTAGCCGAAGCCGGGCTGCACGCCGACGAAGACATTGCCGAAATGCGCGCCCTGGATGAGGATGTTGCCGCCATCGGACAGCTGTTTGCCGGGGGCGGGGCCCCAGGCGGCTTCGATTTCGGCGAGGTGCTTTTCGCGGCGGACGTGTTCATCTGCCGGGATGCGGTGCGCAACGTTGGCATCGGTGCCGTAACGGTCGGTGTTGCCCTTGAGCAGCGCGTCACGCATCGCGCCGACGCTTTCAGGGACTTCAACGGCGTAACCTTCGGCGGCGAGCCGCTGGAGGGTGGCGTAGAGCGATTCGTGGACCGCCATAAAGGCAGCGGTGCCGGTCGCCCCGGCATTGGGCGGGAAGTTGAACACCACGACAGCGAGTTTGCGCAGCGCGCGTTCGCTGCGGCGCAGCTGGATCAGTTTCACGGTGCGGGCGGCCAGCGCCTCGGCCCGTTCCGGGCAAGCCTGCATGGGCCGCGCCTTGTGCGAGGCGGGGCGGGCGCAGTTGCGATCGCAGCCGGAGCAGCCCTTGTCCGAATTGCCGGCACGGCCGCCGAACACGCTCGGCACGGTGGAACCGTCCAGTTCCGGCATGGCGACCATCATGGTGGATTCGAGCGGCAGCAGGCCCTGCGGACGGTGCGCCCAATCCTCGATCGTCTGGAATTCGATCGCGTGAGCGGCGAGATAAGGCAAGTCGAGCTTGCTCAGAACCTCGCGCGCGGCCTGCGCGTCGGAATAGGCCGGGCCGCCGACGAGGCTGAAGCCGGTGAGGTTGACGATCGCATCCACCGTCGGGCGACCATCGGGGCCGATGAAGAAGGCTTCGATGGCGGGCCGGGCGTCAAGGCCGCTGGCAAACACCGGAACGACCTTGAGGCCAGCGGCTTCGAAAGCCGCAATCGCGCCATCGTAATGCGCGCAATCGCGGCCAAGGAGATAGGACCGCAGCAGGATAAGACCGACCGTGCCATGCTCGCCCTCGCCACGCGGCAGCAAGCGCAGGCTTTCGGAGATTCGTTGCTGGGTGCGCGGGTGATAGACCCCGGTTTCGGGATATTCGAGCGGGGCGTCCGCCTTGGTGATCCCGCGGCGATACATCCGCTCGCCTGCGGCATAGCGATCGATCAGCGCTCGAACCATGGCGACCACGTTCTCGTCCGAGCCCGCCAGCCAGTATTGCAGGGTGAGGAAATAGGCGCGCACGTCCTGCGCGGTGCCGGGGATGAACTTCAGCAGCTTGGGCAGGCGGCGCAGCATCTTCATCTGGCCTGCGCCCGAATTGCCACCCGGCTTGCCCGGCTTTCCGCGCAGCTTCTTGAGCAGGGCGAGCGGGCCCTTGGCCGGCGCGTCCATGCGGTAGGCGCCCATCTTGGTCAGTTTGACGACTTCGCCTGCGCTCATCAGGCATACCATCGCATCGCAATCTTCGCGCCGTGCTTCGAGGCTGGGAAGGATCGCTCGGATGTGATCGTCAAGGAACAGCATCGTCGCGATGACGATGTCGGCTTCGGCGATGGCCGCCTTGACCGTTTCAAGCTCGCCCGCGTCGCTGCCCCACTCGCTCGCGGCGTGGAGGCTGAGATCGATGCCCTCGGCCGCCAATGCTTCCTCGGCCCTGTCGACTGCGCCCTTCAGGTGATTGTCGAGCGTGACGATCACCACCCGGACGGGTGCGCGTGGGTCCAGTGTGGAAGCGGAGGCGACATTACCGTGCATAATGCGCCTTCGCGTCATAGAGGGTTTCGAGATCGATCTGCCTGCGCCCCTCGGCAGCGGCGAAATTCTCGGTGTTGCGGCGGGCCTTGCCGCGCACGAAGAAGGGTATTTTCTTGAGCTCGCGCTCGGCCTCGGCGGTCCAGAGCGTGCCGTCGCCGTCAGCCAGCGCCATTGCGGGCGCAGGAATGTCCTCGACCGGCGCTTCCGACACCACTTGCGCTGTCGCCTTGCGCGGCAAATGCGCCGCATGGTGTGTTCTTCAAGGCCCATTACCAGCGGGTGCACCCAGGTGTCGAAGATCACATTGGCGCCCTCGAAGCCCATCTGCGGCGAGTGGCGCGCGGGGAAATCCTGCACGTGCACCGGCGCGGAGATCACCGCGCAAGGGATGCCGAGGCGCTTGGCGATGTGGCGTTCCATCTGCGTGCCCAGCACCAGTTCGGGTGCGGCAGCGGCGATGGCATCTTCCACTGCGAGGTGATCGTCGGTGATCAGCGCCTCGATCCCGCAGCGCGCGGCTTCGGCGCGGACTTCGCGGGCGAATTCGCGGGAATAGCAGCCGAGGCCGCAGACTTCGAAGCCGAGTTCCTCACGGGCGATGCGAGCGGCGGCGACGGCGTGGGTCGCATCACCGAAGATGAAGACGCGCTTGGAGGTCAGGTAGGTCGAATCGACCGACCGTGACCACCATGGCATCCGGGAAGAGGTGTCGCCGAGGGCAGGCGTGGGATCTGCACCTGCCAGCTCGGCGACGTCGGCAATGAAAGAGCG
>RDXA01000331.1 GCA_004292705.1 Sphingomonadales bacterium
GAGGTGATCGCCACCGGCAAGCTGACGACCTATCCGGGCCGCTCGAAATACCAGATCGTGATCGACTCCATGGAGCTGGCAGGCGAAGGCGCGCTGCTGGCGCTGCTGGAGAAGACCCGCGCAAGGCTCGCGGCCGAGGGGTTGTTCGCGGCGGAGCGCAAGCGCGCCTTGCCGTTTCTGCCGCAGGTGATCGGGGTGGTGACCTCGCCCACCGGCGCGGTGATCCGCGACATTCTCCACCGGCTGGCGGACCGCTTCCCCAGCCATGTGCTGGTCTGGCCGGTGCTGGTGCAGGGGCAGGGCGCGGCGGAGCAGGTGGCGGCGGCGGTGCGCGGGTTCTCGGCGCTGGCGGCGGGCGGCCCCGTCCCCCGCCCCGATGTCGTGATCGTGGCGCGCGGGGGCGGCTCCATTGAAGACCTGTGGAGCTTCAACGAGGAAGCGGTGGTGCGCGCCATCGCCGAATGCTCGATCCCGGTGATTTCGGCGGTAGGGCACGAGACCGATACCACGCTTGCCGATTACGCCGCCGACCGCCGCGCGCCGACGCCCACCGCGGCTGCCGAAATGGCGGTGCCGGTGCGCGCCGATCTCGCCTTCACGCTGGCCGATCTCGCCACCCGCCAGCGCCGCGCGGTCTATCGCCCGGTCGAACTGGGACGCGAGCGGTTGGCAGCGCGCGCCCGGCTGCTGCCGCGCCCGGAAAACCTGCTCCAGCCGCAGGCGCAGCGGCTCGACGACCTGTCGGAGCGTCTGCGCCGTGCGCTCGGCGACCGCTCTGCGAGGGGGCGCGAGCGGCTGGCGGGGGCGGCGGCGCGGCTTTCGCCCAGCCTGCTCACCCGTTCCGCCGCCGAGGCGCAGCGCCGCCTTGACCGCGCCCGGCTCGGCCCTGCCCTGGTCGAGCGGCCCTTGCGCGATGGCGCTGCCCGCCTTGTGGCGCTGACCCGAGTGATGAGCCAGCTCCACCCCGAAAAGCCGCTCGAGCGCGGCTATGCGATCATCCGGAACGCGTCGGGCAAGGCGCTTACCACCCGCGCCGAAGCCGCCGGCGAGGTGCGCCTGTCACTGCAATTCCGCGACGGATCGCTCGATGCCGTGCCGGCTGGCGGCACGCCGCCGCCCTCGCCCGCGCCATCCCCGCGCAAGCCCGCATTGCGCCGTCCGTCGCCCGCTGGCCAAGATGATTTGTTCGGCTGACCGCACGGTGCTATCAGGCGGTCATGCTGATGACACCCTCCGACAAGGTCGCCAAGCTGTATTACGGCCCCTCCAGCTTCCGCGTGCTGCGCCCGGGGAGCCATGTGCTCTGCGCCGTCACCGGCGAGGCCATCCCGCTCCCCGAACTGCGATACTGGAGCGCCGAGCGGCAGGAGGCCTATGCTTCCCCCGAGATCGCGACGCGGCGCCTGCTCGGCCTCGCCTGAGCGCGTCCATCGATGACGGTTGACGGCCCCCGCGCGAGGCTGCCCGTTCGTGCGCGGGTGCTGCGCCTTGTGCTGCTGGCGCTGGTGGTGATCGCGCTAGGCCCCGGCACCTTCCTGCGCACGCCAACCGGCACCCGCAGCGATAGGGCCGTGGTCACGGTGACACCCGTGGCGGAACGCAGCGGCATCTCGGGCGAACTCGAGATCACCGGCGCATGGGAGCTGACCGCGCCGCACGGATGGTTCGGCGGGTTTTCGGCACTGGTCGCCAAGGGTTCAACGGGTCTGATCGCCGGGACCGACCGCGGGTTCCTGCTCGATCTGGACGTATCAGGCGAGGCACCCCGCGCAGTCCCGGACAGCTTCCGCTTCGTCGGGATCAGCACCCGCGGGCGCAAGGAATTTGTCGATCTGGAAGCCCTCGCCCGCGATCCGGCAAGCGGCACGCTGTGGGCGGCGTTCGAGAACGACAATCTCGTCATGCGCTTTGCCGCCGATGGCACGCGCCGGATCCATGCGCCCCCCGCAATCGCCAGGTGGGGCAAGAACAGCGGCCCGGAAACGATGGAGCGGCTCGCCGACGGACGCTTCCTGATCCTTTCGGAAGGGACGGAAAGCGGCGGCGCGCTGGATCGGCCTGCGCTGCTCTATCCCGGCGATCCCGTCGCCGGCGCCGCGCCCTTGCGCTTCCGCTTCAATTGCCGCGCCGCCTATTCTCCGGTTGATGCGACCGAAGTGCCCGGCGGGCGCGTGCTGATCCTGATGCGCTATGTCCGCTACACGATACCGGCGGAATTCGACGCGGTCATCATGATCGCCGATCCGGCTACGATCCGAGCAGACGGGCAATGGCGCGGCGAAGTGATCCAGCGGTTGCAGGGGCCGGTCTTCGGCGAGAATTTTGAAGGCATTGCCTATGTCCCCGACCCGTCAGACCCGGCCAAGGGCTCCATCTGGCTGATCGCCGACGACAATTTCTCGGTGTTCCAGCGCAGCCTGCTGCTGCGCTTCGCATGGAACGAGCCCGGCGATGCCCTGCAGCGGCGCGCTGCGGTGCGTGCGCGGGACGAATGGGAAAGGGCCCTGAACGGTGTTCAGAGCCCCTTGCTTATCTGTCCGCCGATTGATGCGAGCGGCAAGGCCATTCCAGCCCGGCCTGCCAGGCAGAAGGTCAGGCCGCAGCCTGCGCCTTGATCAATTCGCGCTTCACCTTCAGCGCAGTTGCCGAAAGCTTGTCGTCGCTGGTCTTGAGCAGCCAGTTGTCGAGACCGCCATTGTGCTCGACCGAACGCAGGCCGTGGGTCGACACGCGGAACTTGAAGCTGCGCTCCAGCTTCTCGCTCATCAGCGTGACGTTCTGCAGGTTGGGCAGAAACACGCGCTTGGTCTTGTTGTTGGCGTGGCTCACATTGTGGCCGACCTGACGGCCCTTGCCGGTCAGTTCGCAGATGCGCGACATGATGTATCTCTTCTCGTAAAAATCGGGCCCGGGCTCGAACCCGGACAAGGAAAGCGGCGCGCATAACGGGGCAGACCCGAATCGTCAAGCAAGTTGCGCTGGCTCACCGCCCCGGCTAGCCCGGCGGGGATGAGCCGCTGGAGCCTGCCCCTGCCCATGCAACGCGCGCTGGCTGCCGCACGCGCAGCGGCGGCGGCTGGCGAAGTGCCGATCGGCGCGGTGATCGTCAAGGATGGGGCGATTATCGCCGAGGCGCATAACGCGCCCCGCGACCTGCACGATCCCACCGCCCACGCCGAAATCCTCGCCATCCGCCAGGCGGCGCAGGCGCTGGGCGATGAGCGCCTGACCGGGTGCGAGCTGTGGGTCACATTGGAGCCCTGCGCGATGTGCGCGGGCGCGATTGCCCACGCCCGGATCGCGCGCCTCTATTACGCCGCGAGCGATCCCAAGGGCGGCGCGGTGGAACACGGCGCGCGGGTGTTCGAACAGGAGCAATGCCTGCACCGGCCGGAGGTCTATTCGGGCATCGGCGAGGCAGAGGCGGGGGATTTGCT
>RDXA01000332.1 GCA_004292705.1 Sphingomonadales bacterium
AGCATAGAAGGCCGAGCCGGTCTTGAGCAGCGCGACGATCTCGCCGCCGCCCGAGCGGGTGCGCTGGACGATTTCGCCCAAGCGGTCTTCCGAGATGCCCTTGATCTTGGCCATGTCCTTCACGGGGATGCCGTTGATGGTCGAATAGCTCAGCACCGGCACCATGGTGTCGCCGTGGCCGCCGAGCACGAAGGCGTTCACGTCCTTCACAGAAACGCCGAATTCCCACGCGAGGAAGGTCGCAAACCGCGCCGAATCCAGCACGCCGGCCATGCCGACGACCTTGTTGGCGGGGAGGCCCGAGAACTCGCGCAGTGCCCACACCATCGCGTCGAGCGGGTTGGTGATGCAGATCACGAAAGCGTCAGGGCAGTTGGCAGCAATGCCTTCGCCCACAGCCTTCATCACCTTCAAGTTGATGCCGAGGAGGTCATCGCGGCTCATGCCGGGCTTGCGCGCGACGCCCGCGGTGACGATCACGACGTCAGCGCCAGCGATGTCGGCATAGTCGTTCGAACCGGTGATCGAAGCGTCAAAGCCCTCGACCGGGCCGCACTGCGAAAGATCGAGCGCCTTGCCCTGCGGAATGCCCTCAGCCACGTCGAACAGGACGATGTCGCCAAGGCCCTTCAAGGCGGCGAGGTGAGCGAGCGTGCCGCCGATATTCCCAGCGCCGACGAGGGCGATCTTCTTGCGGGCCATGTGTGAGGACTTCCTTCCCTGATCCAGCGGGACGAAGTTGAAGGGCGCGCACAGAGGCTTGCGCGAGTGTCAGCCTCCCGTCCCAAGCGGCTGGGCACCCGTTACATCAGGCGCGGTAGGCCGCTCAAAATCGGATTGCAACCGTCAAAAGATGGCACGCAGCAACTATCTTTGCAAATAGTTTGCAATTGCATTAGATTGCCGGGTTGAAGCCTCGGGGCGGAACACGCAGCACCGCCAGGCCAAGCCCCGTATCAGGCGGGCGCAAGCTCGCGCGCTGATTGTGCGGCAAGACGGCGATCGAACATCCGGGTGACGGCCAGCCAGTGATCTCTGCCATCCGCATCGTCGCGCGACAAGGCTTCTGCGGCAAGCTCCACGGCCGCATCGGCAGAGGCGAGGCCATGCACGGCAAAATGCCGCAAGGCCTCGGTGAGCAAGGGATCAAACTGTGCCGGGCGTGGGACTGCATCGCCATTGTCATTCACTGCCCGCGCCAGCGCCGGAGCAACCAGCCCGCGTCCCGCAGCGCGCCAACCGAGACGGCGGGCCGGGTGATTGGCGGAAGCAAAGCGGACAGACATGATGTGCGGCGGCTCCCGTGTATTTGGCCGGAGCCCGAAAGCATCCGGCTGGTCGGGAGGCTCTAATCGCGGGCCGCTAAGGCTTGGTGTGCCAACAGGGTTTCGGAGCGCTTAACCCTGTTCTGTGCCCGCCTAGTTTGCTGCGGCTGTCGCCGCGCCCGGCTGGGCCTTCCACCGCCCTGCCGTGGCATATTCCGCCTTCACTGCACCTGTTCCGGCATAAGGCTCGGCAGGGACACCGGTCGCCAGCGGGGCCGGGGCATTCGCACCGCCACTGCGCGCGGCCTGCTTGCGCACCGGCACAGGGTCGAGTTCATAGGCGATCTCGGGACGGCTCGGCATAGTCGCGCCAAAACCTGCAACCTGACCCGCGCCATGGGCGGTGGTGCGCCCGCTGACCACCGGCTCAAGTCCGGCATAGGCATGGGAGAAGGCTCCCGCTTGCCCGCTCGCCCCGCGCGTGCGGTAAAAGCGGTGCGCACCGATCGTGCCGATGTGGTCGAGCGTGCCGGCCCAATAGGGATTGACCCAGAGCGTGTGGTAATGGGTGGCGAGGCCCACCGGGGCATAGACGCTGCCGTTGAGCGCCTCGACCGCAATCTGCTGCGCCCGCGCCCAGCTGATGCCGGACGGACGCCGGGACAGGCTGCCGTCACAGGTGAAGGTGAACTGGCACCCGGTCGAGCGTTCCGATCCCTGATAGACCACGCCGCAGACGCTGTCGGGCCAGGCGGGGTGAGCGACGCGGTTGAGCACCACTTGCGCCACGGCACGTTGGCCGGCCTCGCTTTCGCTCGCGGCCTCATACCAGATCGCCTGCGCAAGGCAGCCCATTGCCCGCGCGTGAGTGCTGCCGGTGCCGGGCGCGTAAAACGGCTTGGCCACTGCGCCGACATCGATCAGCGCGCCAAGCTCGCGCCCGCTTTCCGCGCCTTGTCCGAGCGGGTCGTCGGTCGGCAGCGCGACCAGTGCCGAACCGGCCGGGTCGGCCATGTAATAGAAGGCCGAGCCCGGGAAGCTCATTCCGGGGCGCTCAAACGGCAGCGCGGCCTCGGCGGCCTTGCGCGTGGCCAGCGCAGCCGTGCTCTCGACCGCAGGGCCGGGAAGCGAGGTCAGGCCACCGGGAGCTGCCATGGCTGGTACCGTGATCGCCGCGAAGAGCACCGCGATGCGCTTGCGCCAGCTTGTGCCGGGCAGCGTCCAGCGGGGGCGGGAAGCCGGGGCCTTGAAGGGAAAGGAGATGCGCGCCGAAGCCATGATGTGGCCCCGCCATACGCGCGGGCGCCAGCGGGTGCGAGCGCGCAGCGTCCCTGCGTCCCGTTTCCGGACAGCTGGCGGCGAGAGCTTAATGCGTTGCGCGCGGCAGCCTGCCGCCTTATCGCCTCGGCCGACAGGATATGGCGCCGGATCGCATCACTTGGGCCCTTGCGAGGCTGCGGAGCGCCATGCTGACGGGCGTGCTGTTGCTGGTGGCTGCTGCCTGCACCCCCGCCGCGCCAGCCGCTCGAAATGACCCCGCGCATCCGACGATTGTCAGCCTTAACCCCTGCCTCGATGCGATTCTGGTGGAGCTTGCCGGGCCGGATCAGGTGCTGGCGCTTTCGCATTACAGCCTTGATGCCGGTTCCGCGTCGATCCCGGTGTCGGTGGCCGGACGCTACGGCGTGACGGGAGGCACGGCGGAGGAGGTGATCGCGATGGGCCCAGATCTGGTGCTCGCCTCGACCTTTCTGCCGCAGCCCACCAAGTCAGCGCTTGAGCGGGCGGGGCTGCGGGTCGCAACCTTCGGCAGCCCTGCCACGGTCAGCGAAAGCGTAGCGCAGGTGCGGGCCGTCGCCGCGCTGGCAGGTCGCAAGGGGGAGGGCGAGGCGCTTGTTGCCCGCATTCTCGCGCCATCCCCACCTGTCGGCGCGCCCATCGACGCGACCATGTTCTGGGCCTGCGTCAGCCCCTGTTCCGCGGCAGCGGCGAACAGGTGCGCGGCCTGCGCGTCGTTGCGTTCGATGCCGCGCGAGTTGGTCAGCATCCAGGCCAGGCTGAACTGCGCCTCGGCGTCGCCATGGCGCGCCGCGCGGCAGTACAGCTCGGCCGCGCGCACCGGGTCGCGCGGCACGCCGTCGCCGTGCTCGTAGGCCAGCGCCTCGGTGC
>RDXA01000352.1 GCA_004292705.1 Sphingomonadales bacterium
GCGGGCTCAAAAGCTGGAGCCCGCGTTCGATCTTGGCACAGCTTTCGCCCTTGATCTGCTCGGCGATCATCTGCCCGACCAAAGCATCCACAAACGGCCGCAAGGCTTCTTCCGGCATGCTCGAGATCATCGCTTGCATGTCCATGCCTCTGCCACCCTGAGCAGCGTTATCCTGTTGCATGAAGGTCTTCAGGAAGCGGAACGCGCCCGGCCAGGCCTTGTCCTGCCCGGCCCGGAACGGAGCGATATAAGCGGCACCCTGTCGCGTCATGAAACCGCTTTGCGACAAGCGGTTGGCGCAGCTGGTACGCGCGGCATCGAAAGCGATCGGCATCGCATAGACTGCCGCATCCGAGAGGTCGGCGGAATTGACGCAGGTCTGCTGCTGGGCCTGCACGGTCTGTGCCGTCCCAAGCGCAGCGAGGGCGAGGGCAGGGGCGAGCATGCGGTGGTTCATGGCGGGACTCCTCAAAGTGCGCGTGTGACAAGAACGACGGCCTGGGCGGCGATGCCCTCGCCACGGCCGGTGAAGCCGAGTTTCTCGGTGGTGGTGGCCTTGATGCTGACGGCGGTTTCGGTGAGCCCCATCAGCCGGGCGACCTCGGCGCGCATCGCCGGGCGGTGGGGGCCGATCTTGGGGGCCTCGCAGATGAGGGTAAGGTCGACATTGGCGACCGCATAGCCCGCCGCCCGCGCCAGTTCGACAGCATGGGCAAGGAATTGCCCCGAACGTGCGCCGCGCCACTGCGGGTCGCTCGGCGGAAAGTGGGTGCCGATATCGCCTTCGCCCACAGCGCCCAGCACGGCATCGGTGATCGCATGGAGCGCAACATCGGCGTCCGAATGACCGGCAAGGCCCTTGTCATGCGGGATCAGAATGCCGCCCAGCCACAGCTCCTCGCCTGGCTCAAGCCGGTGGACATCAAAGCCTTGCCCGATGCGGAAGGTAGGGGCGGTGTCGATGTTCACGAAATCCTCCGCAAAGGTGATTTTCTTGAGGCGCTCGTCACCTTCGACAAGCGCGACTGAACCCAGGCTTGCCGTCAGCACCTGAGCATCGTCCCCCGCGTCGGTTGTGCCCGTCCAGGCGCGGTGCGCGGTGATGATGGCGGAAAAGCGGAATGCTTGCGGAGTCTGGACCCGGCGCAGCGCCGCGCGCTCTGCCTTCCCGCCCATCGTGCCATCCGCACCGGCAAGGGCGAGGCTGTCAACCACTGGCAGCACAGGGATCGCACCGGGGTGCTGAGCGAGAGCCGCCAGCAGCCGTTCGATCACCGAATGCGGAAGATCGGGGCGGGCGGCGTCGTGGATCAGCACATGATCGGGCACGGCAGCATCAAGCGCCTCAAGCCCGGCGCGCACCGAATCCTGCCGGGTCGCGCCGCCAATGACAAAGGTGACGCCCGCGATCCCTGTCAGGGCTGCCTCGGCATGGTCTAGTGCGTCCGGCGCGATGACCACCAGCAGTGGCTCGGCCCCGGCGCCCTTCAGGGTCTCAACCGAATGGCGGATCAGCGGCTTTCCGCGCCACGAGCTGAACTGTTTGGGAGTGTCGCCGCCGACGCGCAGGCCCTTGCCGGCAGCTACCACGATTGCCGCAAATGGGGGTAGGGACATGGGGAGCGCCATCGGGCCGTTCGCTTAGGGTCTGGACGCGCTTTCGGCAATCCACTAAGCGCTTGCTCAAATTTTAGGCAATCCTTTCCGCCATGACCATGCTTCCTTCTCCTCCAGCGCTCAAACCGATTGCCATCGGCCCCGTCACGGTGGCTGAGCCGGTGCTGCTCGCGCCGATGACGGGCGTTACCGACATGCCTTTCCGAACACTGGTTCGGCGCTATGGATCAGGGCTCAACGTTACCGAGATGGTCGCCAGCGAAGCGGCGATCCGCGAGACGCGGCAGAGCATGCAGAAAACGGCCTGGGACAGGATCGAAGAGCCGGTGTCGATGCAACTGGTTGGCTGCGATCCTGCCAGCATGGCCGAAGCGGCGAAGCTGCAAGAAGGCAATGGCGCAGCGATCATCGATATCAATTTCGGATGCCCGGTGCGCAAGGTCGTCGGCCAACTGGCTGGCAGCGCCCTGATGCGCGAAGTCCCGCTGGCAGTGCGGCTGATGGAGGCGACCGTCAAGGCGGTGAAGGTGCCGGTGACGGTGAAGATGCGGATGGGCTGGTGCCACGACAGCCTCAACGCGCCCGATCTTGCCCGCATGGCCGAAGATATCGGCGTCAAGATGATCACCGTTCATGGTCGCACCCGAAACCAGATGTACAAGGGCAGCGCAGACTGGGCCTTTGTCCGCAAGGTGAAGGACGCGGTCGGCATTCCTGTCATTGTCAACGGCGACATCTGCACCATCGAGGATGCGGCGAAAGCGCTCGAACAGTCGGGCGCGGACGGACTGATGATCGGGCGCGGGGCCTATGGCAAACCGTGGTTGCTCGGGCAGGTGATGCACTGGTTGCGCACTGGCGAGGCGCGTCAGGCCCCAGGCATCGACGAACAGTTTGCACTGGTGGTGGAACATTACCGGCGGATGCTCGATCACTATGGCCGCGATACCGGCGTCAAAATGGCGCGCAAGCATTTGGGCTGGTACACCAAGGGCTTGCATGGCTCGGCCGAGTTCCGCAATCAGGTCAACTTCATCGATGCCGCGGATCAGGTGCTGGACGAGATCGAGCGCTTTTATGCTCCTTTTCTGATGCAGCAGGCCGCCTGAGCATGGCGAGCCTTTCCGTGGAATCGCAGTCCGGCGCGCGGCCTGACGCGCGTGCCCAACTATCCGGCATGATTTTCGCCGTGGTGTTGATCGACGCCGCGGGCTTTATCGCAGAGGTCAACCATGCGGCCGAAGACCTGCTCGGCACCAGCGCCAACCGCCTTATCGGTGCCCGGCTGACCGATCGCATTGGTCCGCTAGACGCCCGCGTCGAGGCACGGCTTGCGGCGGCGGATGAAGCGCTGGTCGCGCGCGATCTGGCGATTCATGTCGGCCAGCAGGAAACCCGCGTCAATCTTACCGCGTCGCCGCTCGGAGGGTTTCCGGGCTGGCGTGTGGTGACGCTCTCGCAGGTCGGCCATGATGAGGCGGCGAACCAGGCCGGCGGCGAAGCGCTGCTTGGTGCCCCGGCTGTGCTCGCGCATGAGATCAAGAATCCGCTGGCTGCGATCCGCGGAGCTGGGCAGCTCGTGGAGCGTAAACTCCCTGACGCCGACAAGAAGCTGGCGCGGATGATCACCGACGAGGTTGATCGTATCGCCCGCCTGATCGACCGCATGCAGCAACTTGGCAGCACCCGCACTGGCCCGGTTGATGCCTGCAATCCGCATGAGGCCATCCGCGCGGCTTTGGCTACGATGCGCGCAGCCGGAAGCGCGCTTGGCGAGGTCGAGATCCGCGAGGAGTTCGATCCCTCGCTGCCGCCACTGCTGGCCAACCGCGATGCACTCCAACAGGTGCTCATCAATCTCGTTTCCAATGCCCGAGACGCGGCGTTGGGGCCCGGTGGTCCCGGAGCGAAGGCCGCTGTGGTGATCGTCCAGACGCGCTTTGTCAGCGGGCTTGCCTTCAGCGCCATCCGTAACGGGCGCGCAGTAGCCCTACCGATCGAGATCACCATCAGCGATAACGGCCCAGGCATTGATCCGGCACTACAGGGCCATGTGTTCGAGCCCTTTGTTTCCTCCAAGCCTGCTGGTCAGGGGCTCGGGCTGTCTCTGGTGCGCAAGCTGGTCCGCGACATGAACGGCAATGTCAGCTTTGATCGCGATGCGCGCGCGGGGCTTACTCATTTTCGCCTGCATTTGCCACAAGCGCAGGACCTCGCTTAGGCCATGCCGAGCACGTCCGCTGATGCGATCCTTCTGGTGGAAGATGACATCGCGATTGCGACGGTCATCATTGCCGCTCTGGAAGACGAAGGCTTCGCGATCACCCATTGCACCAGCATCGCCGGGCGCGACAAGCAGCTTGGCAGCCGCAGCTTTGCGGTGATGCTTACCGATGTGATCCTCGAAGATGGCGACGGCTTGGCGAGCCTTGCGGCGGTGCGCGATCGCGCGCCCGACATGCCGGTGATCGTGCTCTCGGCTCAAAACACGCTCGATACCGCTGTGCGCGCGAGCGAAAGTGACGCCTTTGAATACTTCCCCAAGCCTTTCGATCTCGACGAGCTGGTGCAAGCCGTCCGGCAGGCGGCAGGGGCACGCGCGCCTGCGGTCGACACGGCCAGCACCACGCTGCAGGGCGAGGGCGAGAAGATGCCGCTGGTCGGGCGCAGTCCGGCGATGCAGGGGGTCTACCGGATGATCACGCGCGTGCTGCGTAATGATCTGACCGTGCTCATCACTGGCGAAAGCGGCACCGGCAAGGAACTGGTGGCCGAGGCTATCCACGAACTCGGCAACCGCCGCACCGGACCGTTTGTGGCGGTCAACACCGCCGCGATTCCCGCCGATCTCGTCGAAAGCGAGCTGTTCGGCCACGAGAAAGGCGCCTTCACCGGCGCCATCGCGCAGGCTATCGGCAAGTTCGAACAGGCCAATGGCGGCACGCTGTTCCTCGATGAAATCGGCGACATGCCTGCCGAGGCCCAGACCCGGCTGCTGCGCGCGTTGCAATCGGGGCGCATCCGGCGCGTGGGCGGGCGGCAGGAAATTGCTGTCAATGTCCGTATCATCGCTGCCACCAACCGTGACCTCACGCCGATGATCGCGGCCGGCACGTTCCGCGAAGACCTGTTCTATCGCCTCAACGTGGTGCCGATCGTGCTCCCGCCCTTGCGTGAGCGGCGAGAGGATATTGCTGCGCTGGCGCAGCATTTCCTCGTCCTTGCCGCCGAAGATGGTTTGCCACGCAGGGTGCTGACGGGCGAGGCGATTGAAAAGCTGGAGCAACGCAGCTGGCGGGGCAATGTGCGCGAGCTGCGTAACGTGGTCTACCGCCTTGCGCTGATGGCGCGCGAAGAACGGATCGATGCCGATAGTGTGATCGACATAATGGGGGCTGAAATGACCCCAGCAAGCGTGCCACAGGGGGACGGGCAGGGTGGGTTCGGCGCAGCGTTGGCTGGCTGGCTTACTGCCGAAAGCCCCCCGCCTGGAGCTGTTTATCACCGCGCACTTGCGGCCTTCGAGAAACCGTTGATCGAATATGCACTTGGTCGAACAGGCGGGAACCAGCTGCGCGCAGCCCAACTGCTCGGGATCAACCGCAACACCCTTCGCAAGCGGATCGGCGAACTGGGACTTGAGCCAGACCGCTTCTCGCCCTCCTGACTGACGCACGTCCTGCACGTCATGGCGCAAGCCTGCGAGATCCACGCAGTTTGATCTTGCATCTTTGCCACACCATTGTTGTAAAGTGGCAACGATGGAGCAGCCGGCACCCAAGACTTCGGGCTTTACCTTGCGGCAACCGCCGCGCTGGTGGCGGCATGTTGTGCTTGCCGCCCGCCGAGCCAATCTGTTTCTGTGGCTAGAGGCCGTCGCGGTTCTGGGGCTGTTGGCGGCGATCGTGGCGACCTGGTCGGCCTATAGTCGCACCGGGCAGCCAGATGGCCTGCTGCCAACCACGCAGGTGTCGATACTGCTCATGGCCACACTGGTGCCGGCGATGGCGTTGCTGGTGCTGCTCGGTCGCCGCCTCGCGCTGCGCCGCGCAGCGGGCAGCACGGCAAGGCTGCATGTGCGACTGGTATTCTTCTTTTCGATGGTCGCGGCCTTGCCAACTCTTTTGGTGGCCGGCTTTGCAGCCTTCCTGTTCCAGACCGGAGTCGATTTCTGGTTTTCTGACGAGTCCCGCGGGCTGATGGAGAACGCCAATGCGCTGGCGCAAAGCTATTATGATGCCAATCAGCGCAACGTTGAACAGAACACCATCGCTATGGCCACTGATATGCGCGAGACGCTCGCTCGGGTGCCAATCACTGATCCGGATTTCCCCGATTTCTATGCCTATCAGGCGCAAGGGCGCGAAATCTCGGAAAGTGCGATTCTGCAACGTATGGCAGACGGATCCTTCCGCACTGCGGCGGCGCTCAATCTGACCAAGGATAACAGCCTGCTTGATTTCAGCCGTTCAGCACTCCCGCAGCTTGATCAGGGTGACTTTGCGGTGGTGGTCGGCAGCCCGGAGCGGATCGAAGCGCTGGTTCCGATTGACGCACAAAGCGGAGTCTATCTCTACAACGCCCGCACCACCGAAGAGACGATGTTCAATTCGTGGTCGCGTGCCCAGTCGATCGTCACTGCTTACGACCGCTTGACGGGAAGCGCCCGCACACTCCAGCTCCGCTTCAATATTGCGCTGGTGGGTGTAAGTTTGCTGCTAGTGGGTCTCGCCATCTGGTTCGCGCTGCGCTTTGCCGACCGGCAGGTTGAGCCGCTGACGGCGCTTGTCGGGGCGGCACGCAAGGTCGGGCAGGGCAATTTCGCACTCCGGCTCGATGGGCGCACGGGAGCGGACGAGATCGGCTTGCTCAACCGCGCCTTCAACCGCATGACCGCGCAGCTCGAAAAGCAGACTCAGGCTCTCGTCAGTGCCAACCGGCAGATTGATGACCGCCGCGCGTTTACTGAGGCAGTGCTGGAATCCGTGACGGCGGGGGTGGTTTCGGTCGATAACGACGCACGCGTCACATTGATGAACTCCTCGGCACAGGCCTTGCTCGCGGCAGACGGCGAGGGCAGCATGATCGGTCAGTCGCTCGAAGTCCTCTGTCCCGAACTGGTGCGCGTGATCACCGAGGGCAAGGAGCGCGCGGTTGTCACCCACGCCAAGGGCACCGAGATTCTGACGTTGGCAGTCAAGGTGGCGCCCGGTACCAATGGCCATGTCATCACTTTCGAGGATATCACGCGCCAACTGCTAGACCAGCGCCAAGCGGCGTGGTCCGACGTCGCTCGCCGGATCGCGCACGAAATCAAGAACCCGCTCACCCCGATCCAGCTCGCCACAGAGCGCCTCAAGCGCCGCTATCGCACGCAGGTGGAAGATAGCGAGCGAGACCTGTTTGATGATCTCACCAGCACCATCGTTCGTCAGGTCGGCGACCTCAGGAAAATGGTCGACGAGTTTTCCTCCTTTGCGCGGCTACCCAAGCCGGTATTCCGCGATGAGGACGCGCTCGACCTCGTCCGGCAAGCGGTGTTCCTGCAAGAAGTCGCGCATTCCGGCATCGCTTTCAGCGTGGCCTCGTCCGAATTGATCGACCGCGAAGTCCGCTGTGACCGCCACCAGTTTGGTCAGGCGATGACCAACGTGCTGAAGAACGCGGTCGAAGCGGTTGAGGCGCGCGCGGCTGAGACGCAGGGTGACTATGCTGGTCAAATCTCCGTCACAATGCGTGATGCAGGCGAGTTGGTGCTGGTCATCATCGAGGACAACGGCATCGGCCTTCCCGCCGACCGCGAGCGGATTATCGAACCCTATGTGACCACCCGCGAAAAAGGCACCGGCCTTGGGCTCGCGATCGTCAACAAGATCGTCGACGAGCACGGCGGCGATATGAGCTTTGCCAGCGGCCCGAGCGGTGGCACCCGCGTCACCTTGCGCTTCGCCCGCAATCCTGTTCCCGATGAAGGTAGCTCGGCGTGATCTCTCTTCCTGCTTTTCCAGATCTACCATGCGAAGGACCCGCCCAATGGCGCTCGAAATCCTGATCGTCGACGACGAACGCGATATCCGCGAACTGGTGGCGGGCGTGCTCGGCGATGAGGGCTATGCCTGCCGCACGGCCGCCGACAGCATCGAAGCTCTGGCTGCAATCGACGAGCGCCGGCCAAGCCTCGTGCTGCTCGACGTTTGGCTCCATGGCAGCCCGATGGACGGGCTCGAATTGCTCGACGCAATCAAGGCACGGGAACCCAATCTGCCCGTCATTATCTTTTCGGGCCATGGCAATATCGACACGGCGGTCGCGGCAGTTGGACGCGGGGCCATGGACTTCATCGAAAAGCCCTTCGAGGCCGAGCGTCTTTTGCTGCTGGTCGAGCGTGCAACTGAGACCGAGCGCCTGCGGCGGGAGAACAGCCGCCTGCGCGAAGGGAGTTGGGGAAGCGCAGAATTCACAGGGAATTCGCCCGCGATCAACGCTGTTCGTGCAACGCTCAAGCGCGTGGCGAGCACCGGCAGCCGGGTACTGATTTCCGGGCCGGCGGGGGCAGGCAAGGAAGTTGCCGCACGCCTGCTTCATGCCTGGAGCGCGCGGGCCAATGGTGCTTTTGTTCTGGTCAACTCCGCGCGCATCACGCCCGAACGCTTCGAACAGGAGCTGTTCGGCGAGGAAGCAAACGGCAAGCAGGTGCGTCCGGGCCTGCTCGAACTTGCCGATGGTGGCACGCTCTACCTTGACGAGATCGCCGATATGCCCCTTTCCACGCAGGCCCGCATCTTGCGCGTCCTTACCGACCAGAGCTTCGTGCGGGTCGGTGGAACGCGGCAGATCGGGGTTGATGTCCGGGTCGTTTCTTCAACGACACGTGATCTCACGGTGGAAATGGCGGAAAAGCGCTTCCGCGAGGATCTGTTTTACCGTCTCAACGTTGTCCCGGTGGTGTTGCCCGCTCTCTCGCAGCGGCGCGAAGACATCCCAGCGCTGGCTGAGCATTTCTTTACCCGCTATTCGAACGATCAGGGCCTTGCCCCGCCCGAGATTTCGAGCGAGGCGATGGCCGCGCTTCAGGCCTATGACTGGCCTGGTAATGTGCGCCAGCTGCGAAACGTTGTCGAACGGACGATCATTATGACGCCGCGCGAGCGGCTTGGCATGGTCGAACCCGATATGCTTCCTCCGGAGATTACCGGTGGACAGATCGGATTGGGCAATGACAGCCTGTCGGCGATCATGGGCGTGCCATTGCGCGAGGCCCGTATCAGTTTCGAGCGCGAATATCTGTCGATCCAGATCCGCCGTTTTTCGGGCAATATCTCCAAAACCGCGAGCTTCATCGGGATGGAACGCTCGGCACTGCACCGCAAGCTCAAGCTGCTCGGCATGGCTGATCGCCGCGACGGCGAGGAATAGCGCGCAGCGGTTGCCAAGCAATTCTGCGGGAAATCAATCCTTGTCCCAGCGCGGTGCAATCGCCATTATGGGCACGTCGGGCTGCTTTTCTCTCGCAATTGTAGCAGCCTCACCCTCGCGGACCGCAATATCGGCCGCCAAGAACAGGAGCCACGACCATGTCCAGCGGGCGAACGCTCTCCCCCCGTCCCATCACCCGCGCTTCCACATCAAACGAAGCGGAGAGCAAGGGTGGTTTGCAGACCGCACGGCACGGCGGCAATCTTCAGGACGCGTTTCTCAATCTCCTGCGCAAGAGCAAGATCCCGGTCACGATGTTCCTGGTGAAGGGCGTGAAGCTGCAAGGCATCGTCACCTGGTTTGACAACTTCTCGATCCTGCTGCGCCGCGATGGCCAGTCCCAACTGGTTTACAAGCACGCCATCAGCACCATCATGCCCGGTCAGTCGCTAGACCCGGCGCAATTCGGCAATCAGGCTGGTGGCAAGAAGCAGAAGCTGTTGCAGGACGTGTTCCTGAGCCGTGTCGCAGAGGCCGAGGTGCAGGTCACCATGTTCCTAGTCAACGGTGTGATGCTGCAGGGGCGGATTGCCGCCTATGACCTGTTCTGCATGCTGCTCGAACGTGACGGCGCGGTGCAACTGGCTTACAAGCACGCCGTTTCCACCATTCAGCCTGCTGTACCCGTCGATCTTAGCATCGATGATGGCAACGACGATGATGTTGGGACGGACGACTGACTTTCGAGAGCGATCTTCAGGATGAGGTGACCCGCGGCGCGCGGGCATTGGTGCTGTGCCCGGACATAAGGGCGCTGCGTTATGACCTCGACGCGCCCGAGCGCCTTGCCGAGGCTGAGGGGCTTGCGCTCGCGATCGGCGTCATCGTCGCCCATTCTGCGGTCCTTCCCGTGCGGCAAATGCAGCCCAATACGCTGTTCGGTTCCGGCCAGGTCGAGAACATCGGCATCTGGTGCGCTCAGCACGAAGCGGAACTGGTGATCGTTGATGGCGCGCTTACCCCGATCCAGCAACGCAATCTTGAAGACAGGCTGAAGCGCAAGGTGATCGACCGCACGGGTCTGATCCTAGAGATCTTCGGCGAACGTGCGGTGACCGCGGAAGGGCGCCTGCAAGTCGAACTTGCTCATCTTGACTATCAGCAGAGCCGGCTTGTGCGCAGCTGGACCCACCTCGAACGCCAGCGCGGCGGGTTTGGCTTCCTTGGCGGGCCGGGCGAAACCCAGATCGAGGCCGACCGGCGGATGATCCGCCAGCGCATGGGAAGGCTGAAGCGCGAGCTTGAGCAAGTGCGAAAGACCCGCGCGCTCCATCGCGAGCGTCGCGGGCGTGCACCTTGGCCAATCATTGCCCTTGTAGGCTACACCAATGCCGGCAAATCCACCTTGTTCAACCATCTGACCGGGGCGTCCGTGATGGCCGAAGACCTGCTCTTCGCCACACTCGATCCGACCATGCGCGCGATCAGCCTACCCGGCGTTGAAAAGGCGATCCTGTCAGACACGGTGGGATTCATCTCGGACTTGCCGACCCAGCTCGTTGCGGCCTTTCGCGCGACTCTCGAAGAGGTTACCGCTGCCGACGTCGTCTGCCACGTGCGCGATATGGCAAACCCCAGCCACGCCTCGCAGAAAAAGCAGGTGCTCGAAGTGCTCGCGGAGCTTGGCGTGGTTGATGCCGAGACAGGAACAAGTTCGATCCCGATCCTGGAAGTCTGGAACAAATGTGATCTGCTGGATGTCGACGATCTGACTGAGCTGCGCGAGGCAGCTGAAGGGCAGGACGCGGTGATTCTCTCGGCTGCGACAGGGGACGGGGTGCACGTGCTTGAGACCGAGCTTGCGCGCTTGCTGACCGGATCAGCGCGCGAGGTCAGTTTTTTGCTTCCGGTCAGCGACGGGCGGCGCATCGCTTGGTTGCATGCCCACGGTGATGTTCTGGTTGACGATGATGCCGGAGATGGGGACGCGGGTCCGATGCGCCGGGTGACGGTAAGGCTGAACCCCAAGGAATTGGGACAGTTTGCCAGCCTTTAGTCGATCAGCTGCTGCGCTTGACGCGTTGCCAGAGTTCTTCCTGCGCTTCGAGTGACAGCGTCGGGAAATCCGGTCCCGCAAGATCTTCCATCGCACGGAAACGCCGTTCAAACTTGGCATTGGCGGCTCTGAGGGCTTCCTCCGCGTTGATCCCATGGGCGCGGACGAAATTGACAACCGCAAACAGCAAGTCACCGGCTTCTTCGACACGATCCTCGTCCGTTGCGGCGGAATTGAGTTCCTCGATTTCTTCGGCAATTTTGGCTTCGGATCCTGATGGGTCGGGCCAGTCAAACCCGGTACGGGCGGCGCGCTTCTGGAGTTTTTCCGCGCGCATCAGCGCCGGGAGCGCCAGTGTAACCCCGTCGAGTGCGCTGCTGACACCCTTTGCCTCTCGCTCCTTTGCCTTGAGATCTTCCCATCGGGCGTCGTCCATCGTGCCTTGCGCGCCTGCAAAGATATGCGGGTGGCGCGCTTCCATTTTTGAACTGATGGACGACGCCACATCGGCAAAGCGGAAATGACCGGCTTCTTCAGCCATGCGGGCGTGGAACACGACCTGGAGCAGGAGATCGCCGAGTTCGTCACGTAAGTCTGGCATATTGTTGCGGGCGATAGCGTCTGCAACTTCGTAGGCTTCTTCAATTGTGTAAGGCGCGATGGTTGCGAAGTTCTGGGCCAGATCCCATTCGCAGCCGCGTTCGGGATGACGTAAACGAGCCATGATTGCGATCAGACGCTCGATAGGGGGCTCATGGGATGCGTCGTTCATCTCGGACCTCAAGATGGATAATATATATTATGTAAATTTATATGACTGAGCTGGCGGTGCCCTGAACGATCAAAAACCACTCCACCAACACAAACAGCCCGCCAAAAACAACAATCCACACAAGCGCCATCTTCACCATCTGACCTAGCTTGAGCCGGTGCGAAGCGAGCCCGACACAGGCCAGCACCAACCACGCTATACTGGTGACGATCGGCAACAGCAGATCCGAATTCATGCCACCATCTCCAAGCCATCATAGCCGACGGTGACGAACGCCGGAACCTCGGCGCATAACGTGCTGTAATCCATACTCTTATCGAGATGGCTTAACACCACGCGACCCGCGCCGGACCGTTCACCAAGCTCAATTGCCATGGCGAGATGTGCGTGGGTCGGATGCGGTTCACGGCGCAAACAATCGCTGACAAGAATGTCGACCTTATAAAAAAGATCGATCATTTCATCGGAAATCGCACTAAAATCGGTCGCATAGCCGATACTCTTGCCATCAGATTCAAACCTGTAGGCGGTCGTTTCACCGCTTCCATGTGCCATCTGGCACCAGTCCACACCAAACCCGGCAATCATCCGCAGCCGGTCAAGCGTGTCCAGCGTGCAGATCGTCGGATAGCCATCCTGCCCGGCGAACACATAGCCGAAGCGCTGGCGTAGCCGACGCACGGTCTCGGTTTCGGCAAATCCGGGGATTGGTCCTGCACGACCATACCGCAACACCCGCAGATCATCGATGCCATGGCAGTGATCGGCATGGTCATGGGTCCAGAACACGGCATCAATGCCATCGATACGGTTTGCCAAAAGCTGCGCACGGCAATCGGATGACGTGTCGATAAGCAGCCGACGACCCTCATTGCTCTCGACCAGGATCGAGACCCGCGTGCGGCGGTTGCGCGGCTCGGCCGGATCGCAGTCACCCCAGTCGCCCGCGCCGTCCGGCCCGCCCAGCCGTGGTACCCCGGTCGAGGTGCCCGAGCCGAGCATCACCAGCTTCACAGGCGAGCCTTGCTGAAAAGCTTGAAGAAATTAGCGGTGGTGACGGCCTTGAGATGCTCCGTATCAATGCCACGCAGGCCCGCCACAAAGCTGGCGGTGTCGGCAACGTAGGCCGGCTCGCACACCCTACCCCGATGCGGCACCGGGGCGAGGAAGGGACTATCGGTTTCGACCAACAGCCTGTCCTCGGGAATGATCTTTGCGACTTCCTGTAACTCCCTGGCATTCTTGAAAGTCACGATCCCCGACAAAGAGATCGTTAGCCCGAGAGCCAGCACCTTCTCGGCAAAATCGGGCGAGGCGGTGAAACAATGGATCAGCGCGGGGAAGGCCCCCTTCCCGATCTCATCGGCGAGGATGGCGTTCGTGTCGCCCTCGGCATCGCGCGTATGGATAATGAGCGGCAACTGCGTTTCGCGTGCGACATCAATATGCATGCGGAACAAGCGCTTCTGCGCGTCTCTGTCCGACTTGTCGTAATAATAGTCGAGGCCGGTCTCGCCTATCGCGATAACTTTCGGGTGACGCGTCGCCTCCAGCAGTGCAGCGCGCCCCAGATCCTGATGCGCGTCGGCCTCGTGAGGGTGAATGCCCACGCTGGCGAAAACGTCCGGCTCACGCGCGGCGGTGCCGACGACCTGGTCCCACTCGGATTGGCGGGTGGAGATGTTGAGGAAGGCCCCCACCCCCGCGGCTCGCGCCCGCCCAAGCACGCCCTCGCGTTCTTCGACGAGGCCTTTGTATTCGAGGTGGCAATGGCTATCGACCAGCATCACCCATCCTCGGCGGGAAGTTCGAGCCGGGGGAAGAGCGGGGTCGGAGGGGCGATCTGATAACCGCTTTCGGCCAGCGGCGAATACCAGTGGCTCTTGATTCCCTCGAGGTTCCGCAAGGTTTCGGGAATGCCGAGCATGTCCAACAGTTTGGCGCTGCTTTCTGGGATCACCGGGCTGATCGCAACAGCAAGCTGGGCGATGCAGATATAGAGCGTGGCGAGCACGGTCTCCATCCGCTCGGGATCGGTCTTGCGCAGCGTCCAAGGGGCCTGCGCATCGATATAGGCGTTGCAGGCGAACACCGCCTGAAGCCAGGCCTCAACTGCTTGCTGGAGCGCAAGGCTTTCAAACGCCTGCGGAATATCCGTCGTGATCGCGCGGTCGACGGTTTCGAATAGCGCGGTGTCAGCCTCGTTATGGCCATTGACCGCAGGCAGGTAGCCCTCGAGGTTCTTGGCGATGAAGCCCAGCGTGCGCTGGGCGAGGTTACCGAAGGCATTGCCAAGCTCACCATTTGCCCTTTGAACAATGGCTTCAGGCGAATAGCTGCCATCCTGTCCGAAAGCCACTTCGCGGATCAGGAAGTAGCGCAAGGCATCCACACCGAACTGCTCTGCCAGCGCCAGCGGATCGGTGACATTGCCGAGTGACTTCGATTCCTTCTGCCCGCGATTGAGCAGGAACCCGTGGCCGAACACCTTTTGCGGCACGGGTAGCTTCGCGCTCATCAGAAAGGCCGGCCAGTAGATCGTGTGGAAGCGCACGATGTCCTTGCCGATCAGGTGCAGACTGGCGGGCCAGAAATCACCCATGTCGTCAGGATAGCCAAGTCCTGTCAGGTAGTTGGTGAGAGCATCGACCCACACATACATGACATGGCCTTCAAAGCCCGGAACCTTCACCCCCCAGTCGAAGCTGGTGCGGCTGACCGAAAGATCGCGCAGGCCACCTTCGACAAAGGCGATCATCTCGTTACGGCGGCTTGCCGGTTCGAGGAAACCCGGCGTCTTCAACAATTCAAGCAGTTGGGCCTGATACTTCGAAAGCCTGAAGAACCAGCTTTCCTCCACCGTCCATTCAACGGGCGTGCCCTGCGGGGAGAGCCTTTCGCCGCCTTCGCCGTCCTGCAACTCGCTCTCGTCGTAATAGGCCTCGTCGCGGACCGAATACCAGCCTTCGTAGCGATCGAGGTAAAGGTCGCCTGCGGCCTCCATTGCCTGCCAGATCGCCTGACTAGCACAATGATGATCGGCATCGGACGTCCGAATGAAACGGTCGTAAGACACATTCAATGCATCGCACATTGCGCGGAAATGGCCGGACATTTCATCTGCCAGATCGGCGGGCGTGCGGCCCTGCTCTTCCGCCTTGCGCGCCATTTTCAGGCCGTGCTCGTCAGTACCGGTCTGGAACCGCACACGGCGTCCTCGCAACCGCTGGAACCGGGCAATCACATCGGCGGCAATCGCTTCATAGGCGTGGCCAATATGCGGCCGCCCATTGGGATAGCTGATCGCGGTGGTGATGTAGAAAGGAGTGTTTTCGGGGTCAGCCATGGCCGCGTGCGCTAGCGGGGGCGGCTGTGACAAGCAAGCTGCCGATCTCGAAGGGAAGCATGGCGGGATCGAAATTCGCTGTCGGTGCCTCGGCGGCGAGCCTGACGAGCGCGGCGTGGGTTTCGACCAGACGAAGGCGGGTTTCCGGCTCGACGGCCGCGCGGGCGGCACGGGCAGTTAGTGACTGGGCGAGGTCGAGCACCGCCTGCACTCGTTCCCGGTCGGCACGAGGACCGATCAGCCGAGCAAGTTCCCCCCGACCCGTCATGCCATGATCCTCCCCGGCAAGCAGGGCGCTGATCGCATTGGCAATGGGGGCGAGGTTCTGCACGGCAAACCGCTGTGCTGCACTGAAGGAGCCTTCGGCGGCTGCAATGGCGTCTGCGTCGTGCGTCAGGGCGGCCTCGGCGAGCATCGCGGCGATCTGGCTTTCGGTCAGTATCGGAAAGCGCAAGGTTCGACAGCGCGAGCGGATGGTGGGAAGCAGACGTGCCGGGCGGTGGGTGACAAGCAGAAAGACAGTCCCGGAAGGCGGCTCCTCAAGGCTCTTGAGCAAGGCATTGGCAGCTGCCTTCTCCATGTCGTCAGCTGGGTCAATGATGATCGCTCGGCGGCTCCCCAGCGTCGGCCGGGTGACGAGCCGGCGTTGCATCGCGCGGATCTGCCTGACCCGGATCGAGCGCGCGAGTTCAAACGGCTTGCCCTCGGCTTGCGCTTTCTCGCCCTTGTCGTCCTTGGGGCCATAAGTCAGCACGATGATGTCGGGATGATCGCCCGCCGGTTGCGGTACGCCGGGTTCAGCCACAAGCTCGCGGGCGGCGGCCATCGCGAAATCGCGCTTGCCCAATCCGGCTTTGCCAGCGAGCAGCCAGCCGTGATGCATCCGCTCTCCGCCGATTGCATCGCGCCACGCGCGCCACGCCTCGGCATGGTTGGGCCAGTCGGTCATGGCAACAGGTCTGCAAGGGCCGCAAGGATGCGGGCGTGGACCTCGTCCGGCGTCCCAATCGCATCGATCCGGGCAAAGCCAGCGGGGTCGGAAGCGGCCAGAGCCCAGAATGCCTGCGCCACAGCGCGGTGATAGGACAACGGACGCCCTTCGATCGCGTCAACCGCTTCGCCGCGCGCGGAGAGCCTGGTCGCCAGCGAGACCTCGTCGGCTTCGAGCAGGATCACCCGGTCAGGGCGCAATCCGTCGCTGCCAAAGTCATGGAGCGCGGTAATCGCC
>RDXA01000333.1 GCA_004292705.1 Sphingomonadales bacterium
GTCGGCCTGCTCACCCAGCTGCCCTCCTTCCTCGCCAGCCTCTTGCCCGAGGCCGCGGCCGCGGCGGCCAGCCTGCTGACACTGCCGGTCACGCTGTATCTGACGGTCAAGTTTGCGCTCGTCAGCGCGGTGATCGTGATCGGTGGCACACGTAATCCGGTCACTGCCATGCGCGAGTCATGGCAGCTCACGAAGGGCAACTCGTTCCGCCTGCTCCTGTTCTTCGCGTCGCTGGTGCTGCTGGCCATCGTGATCGGACTGATCCTGCTGCTTATGGTGGGGCTGGTGTTCTCGGCACTGGGCGAGCGGGTGTCGCTGATCGGCAATGCGGCCTTCTTCGCGCTGCTGCTGACCGTGTTCTACACGGTCTCCTACGCGCTCACTGCGGCGATCCATCGCCAGCTTTCGCTGCCTGCGCATGGCGGAGAAGCAGACGTGTTCGAATAGGGCAGCTCTGCCGCGATGGCCGATACCGACCATGATCTGCCCCGTGAGGCCGTAACCATAGCTCCCGCTGGAGCGATCCCGCCGGCGCGGATGGCGCTGCTGTTCATGGTCATGCTGGTGACGGCGGCGGGCAACACCGCCATGCAATCGGTGATGCCCTCGATCGGCACCGCGCTGAAGGTCGACGATGTGTGGATCAGTCTGGCCTATAGCTGGTCGGCGCTTTTGTGGGTGGTGTGCGCCCCGTTCTGGGCACGGCGTTCGGACAAGCGCGGGCGCAAGGCGATGATGGCGCTGGGGCTGGCGGGCTTCATCACCTCGTTCCTGCTGTGCGGTGCGGCCTTGTGGGCAGGGCTGGCGGGCTGGCTTTCGGCACTGTGGACGCTCGTCGCCTTCGCCGCCGCGCGCAGCCTCTATGGCGGCTTCGGGAGCGCCGCGCCGCCTGCGGTGCAAGCCTATGTCGCATCGCGCACGCCGCGCAGCGAACGCACGCAGGCGCTGTCGCTGATCGCTTCCAGCTTCGGACTGGGCACGGTCATCGGGCCAGCGCTGGCGCCGCTGATGGTGGTGCCGTTTCTCGGCCTTGGCTTGACCGGGCCGTTCATCTGCTTTGCCGCCATCGGCGTCATCGCGCTGATCCTGCTGCGCTGGCGCCTGCCCAATGACGAGCCGCAATATGCTGCACGCGGGCAAGCGGTCGCTTACTCGAGCGGATCGGGTGCTCCGGTTGATCCCCAGGAAACGCCGGATACGGATGAGACAGGGCAGCCACCCCGTCTCAGCTGGCGCGACCCGCGTCTCAGACCGTGGGTCTTCGCCGGGCTGATCGGCGGTCATGCGCAGGCGATGGTGCTGGGGATCGCGGGCTTTCTGGTGCTCGACCGGCTGGGTCTGCGCGACACCCCGGCGGAAGGGGCGGGGCCGGTCGGGCTTGTGCTGATGAGCGGGGCGATTGCGACCCTGCTCGCGCAGTGGGGCCTGATCCCGCGCTTCGACCTCGGGCCGCGCGCGGCGACCTTGTGGGGGATTGCGACGGCGGCTTTCGGCACGGTGGTGCTGGCCGTGGCGGGCGATCTGCACCTGATCGCGCTGGGCTATGCCATCGCCTCGCTCGGCTTCGGCCTGTTCCGCCCGGGTACGACGGCGGGCACATCGCTGGCGGTGACACGCGCCGAGCAGGGGCAGGCGAGCGGCATTGTCGCGAGCCTCGCAGGGGCGAGCTACATCTACGCCCCTGCGCTTGGCGTGTGGCTCTACGGCCATTCGGATTGGCTGGGCTTCGGCCTGATCGTGGCGCTGTGCGCTATCGTGCTGGTGCACGGGTGGTTCAAGCTCCAGGCCGACCGCGACCTGACGAAGGATCAGAGCTAGCGCAGGCGCGCTGGCCTCGCGGGCACGCAAGTCAGAGGATCTCCAGCACCACGTCTTGCGGGCGGCACAGACGCACGCCCTTGTCGGTCTCCACCAAGGGGCGCTCGATCAGGATCGGATCGGCGACCATCGCCGCCAGCACGGTCGCATCATCCGCATCGGGCAAGCCGCGCTCGGCGGCATCAGTGCCGCGCAGCCGCAGGCCCTGCTGCGGTGTGATCCCGGCATCGCGATAAAGCTGGGCGAGTTTCTCGGCGGTGGGCGGATCCTTGAGATACTCCACCACCGTCACTTCCACCCGGCTGAGGTTGTCAAGGATCGCCAGCGTCTTTCTCGACGTGCCGCAGGCCGGATTGTGCCAGATCGTCGCTTTCATGGTTTGGGCCTCCCTATTCGCTCCCGGGCACGCGCAGCGCGGGCACGGCCTTGGCCGCATCTTCGGGGGTAATGCCGGGCGCAGGCGCGGCGCTGATACGCTCCTGCCGCTGCATGACACGGCCCGCCTGCTCGACCGCCCTGACCAGCCGCGGGTAGACCCCGCAGCGGCAGATATTGGGGATCGCCGCATCGATATCCTCGCGCGTCGGTGCAGGATTGCGCATCAGCAATGCGGCCGCGGCGATGATGATCCCGGGGGTGCAGTATCCGCACTGGACCGCAGCTTGCGCGACCATGGCCTGCTGCACCGGGTGCGAGCGATCGCGCGAGAGGCCCTCGATGGTGGTGACGATCCGCCCCTCGGCCTCGGCCAGCGTGATCGCGCAGGATCGCAAGGCCGCTCCGTCGACCAGCACCATGCACGCGCCGCTGCATTCGGCACCGCCGCCGCAGGCCTTGGTGCCGGTGAGGTTCATCGCCTCACGCAGCGCGTAGAGCAGCGGCATGCGCGGATCGAGGTCGAACTCGACCGGCCGCTCGTTGACGGTCATGCGCGACATCAGCTCACCCCACCGTGTTCAGAACCGCGCCTGTTGGAGACACATGAGACACTGTCCAGAAACAGAAAAACCCGACACTCACAAGCGCGGCAAAGGGCACCGGCACGGAAAGGGGGACACATCATGTCGCCCTGCCTGACATTTTCCTCACCAGTAGGAAAGCGCCAGCCGCGTGTCCGCTATTGCCGCCAGCTGTCGTCGATCTTGTCGACACGGCGCTTCCACGCCTCGAAGTCGAACAGCCCCGCACCGCCCTGCCCCTGCATCACCGACAGATCGCGCTGGTGCACATCGATCACGTCCTGCGACACCAGCACCGGATCGCCCATGCTGAGCGTCGCCACCTGAATCTCGCAGGCGCGCTGGAGCGCCCACATCTTCACGAACATGCCCTGGATGGTGCGGTCCATCACGACGGGGCCGTGGTTGCGCAGCATCAGGATGGTGTGATTGCCGAGGTTCTGCACCAGCCGCTCGCCTTCCTCGGCGCGCACGGTGACGCCCTCGAAATCGTGATAGCCGATCTGGCCCTGGAAATTGCAGGCGTAGAAATTGGTCGGCAGCAGTCCGTCTTTGTGGCTCGCCACCGCCATCGTCGCGGTGGTGTGGACGTGGCAGATCGCGTCCGCGCGGCTGCCCAGATGCTTGTGGAAATAGGCGTGCTG
>RDXA01000334.1 GCA_004292705.1 Sphingomonadales bacterium
GGAAAGTCATTCAGTCGCTCATGGTGATTGGACTACTGGGATTGGGTGCAATCGCGGCTTGGTCCTCAATCGGCGTTTGGCGCGTCCACGAACCTGTAGGAATGCTCTTTATGGGTTTAGCGGTGGTTTACATTGCTGGCGCGATGATTGCATTTTTCCTCGGCTCCAGAGCCTTGGCAGTTACTGCAGGCGGAATGTTGGCTGCGGCGATCCTGCTCTCGGCTGGTCTCAATTCAAATTGGGCCTCGAGCGCCGGTTGGGTGAATATCGAGCTTTTCAAAGCCTTAGCAATTGAATCGACCGTAATCTGGGGCTCCATCGTTGCGGGGAGCCTGTATTTACTGCATCTTGCGAACCGCAACTCCAGGGTCGTTGAATAGGAAACAGCGCTAAGGTCGAATATCTTTTCCCAATGGGAATGGTCTGGATTTCGATAGGTTGGGGCTGAGTCTGCAATGGGTCGATAGCCAAACGGCAGGAGTTTTCCAGAAGCGAGGCGAAGCCGTCATGCGGCTACCCGACCTGCCAGAGTATTGGTTCGCGCTATCGCTACCCCACCTGCGCCCGGTGCAGCAGCTTGTGATCGGCCAGCACCAGCGCCATCATCGCTTCGACCACCGGGGTGCCGCGGATGCCGACGCAGGGGTCGTGGCGGCCCTTGGTGACCACCTCGACCGCCTCGCCGGCCGCGTTGATCGACTCCACCGGGGTGAGGATCGAGGAGGTCGGCTTGAACGCTACGCGGCACACCACCGGCTGCCCGGTCGAAATACCGCCCGCCGTGCCTCCCGCGTGGTTGGCGAGGTATTCGGGCGAGCCGTCCGCGCCGGGCCGCATCCGGTCGGCGTTCTCTTCGCCGGTGAGGCGCGCGGCTTCGAAGCCGTCGCCGATTTCGACGCCCTTGACCGCGTTGATGCTCATCATCGCGGCAGCCAGATCGCTGTCGAGCTTGGCATAGATCGGCGCGCCCCAGCCTGCCGGAACCCCAGTGGCGACACATTCGACGATGGCGCCCAGCGATGACCCGGCCTTGCGCGCGGCGTCGACCTTCTCCTCCCAGCGCTTCGCCGCAGCTGCGTCGGGGCAGAAGAAGGGGTTGTTGGCGATTTCGGCGTAGTCGATGTTGGCCGGATCAATCCGGTCACCGCCCAATTCGCACACGTAAGCGGTGATGGTAACCTCCGGGATCACCAGCCGCGCCACCGCGCCTGCCGCCACCCGCGCCGCGGTTTCGCGCGCGCTGGAGCGCCCGCCGCCGCGATAGTCGCGGATGCCGTATTTGGCGTCATAGGCGTAGTCGGCATGGCCTGGACGATATTGCTGGGCGATCTGCGAGTAGTCCTTCGACCGCTGATCGGTGTTCTCGATCATCAGGCTGATCGGCGTGCCCGTGGTCTTGCCCTCGAAGACGCCCGAGAGGATGCGCACCAGATCATCCTCGCGCCGCTGGGTCGTGAAGCGGCTGGTGCCGGGCTTGCGCGCATCCATGAAGGGCTGGATGAAACCCTCGGAAATCGCCAGCCCCGGCGGGCACCCGTCCACCACCGCGCCCAGCGCCGGCCCGTGGCTCTCTCCCCAGGTTGTAAAGCGCAGCACGCGCCCGAAGGTGTTCCAGCTCATGGGCGAATTCCTTTACCCAAACTCCCGTTCGTGTCGAGCATAGTCGAGACTCCGCAGAACTGCCTCTCGACTACGCTCGAGGCGAACGGGGATTATGGCGCGCAAAACTCTAGCCAAACCCACGCGATTATTGCAGGAACATAACATGATCGCCAAACTCTCAGGCAGGCTCGATGCGACCGGCGAGGACTGGGCGATCGTCGATGTCGGCGGGGTGGGCTACCTCGTCCACTGCTCCAGCCGCACCCTCGCGGCGTTGGGAGAGGTGGGGGAAGGGTGCACCGTCCACACCGAATTGCAGGTGAGCGAGAACGACATGCGCCTCCTCGGTTTCGCCGAGCAGGCCGAGCGCGACTGGTTCCGCCTGCTGACCGGCGTGCAGGGCGTGGGGAGCAAGGTCGGCCTCGCGATCCTCTCCGCGCTCTCGACCGGAGATCTGCGCGACGCCTGCGGCAAGGGCGATGCGGCGATGGTCGCCCGCGCGCAAGGCGTGGGGCCGAAGCTGGCCGGGCGGATCGTCAACGAGCTGAAGGACAAGGCAGGGGCCATGCCGGGCGGGAGCGGCGGCTTTGCGGCCAGGACTACGGCGGCCCCCGCAGGCAGCAAGGGCGCCGACGCCGCCAGCGCGCTCGAAAACCTCGGGTTCAAGCCCGCCATCGCCGCGCAGGCCGTGGCGCGCGCCATCGAAGAACTGGGCGAGAGCGCGAGCGAGGGTGATCTCATCCGCGTCGCGCTCAAGAAAGCAGCAGGATAGGAGAAGCAATCATGCGTTACGCCATCACCCTCGCCCTCGCGCTGGCCGCCAGCCCGCTCGCCGCGCAGGACATGAGCGCCTTCAAGCCCGGCCCGGTGCTGGCCGAATTCGGCGCGCACGCGCCGGTGCCGGGGGTCGACAAGCTGCCTGCCGACAGCCGCTTCGCGATCGCCTTCGATGTCAGCACCCCGGCGGCCGAAGGCGCGGCCAATCGCGGCTTCGACAGCGCGGCGCGGTTCCTCAACATGCACGTCGCCCACGGCGTGCCGCAGGAGAACATCCGCCTTGTGGTGGTGGTCCACGGCAAGGCCGCGCTGGAACTGCTGACCGACGCCGCCCACGCCGCCAACCCGCTCTCGCGGCAGGGCGACAACCCTTCGGCCAAGCTGGTCGAGGCGCTGCTGGCCGAAGACGTGCGCTTCATCCTGTGTGGCCAAAGCGCGGCGGTTTACGGGATCAAGCCCGAGCATTTGATCCCCGGCGTGGAGATGGCGCTCTCGGCGATGACGGCGCATGCGCTGTTGCAGCAGCGCGGGTTCACGGTGAACCCGTTTTGATGCTGCCTTGGGAAGACATTACTGGATCAGCTGCCGCAGTTTTCATTAGCGGGCTGCTGGCATTTTCAGCCCATAATCAGGGTAGGCTGGGATACAAGACGGGACTCTACTGGTGTCTTGGTAATTTGGCTATTGCAGTGGGAGCTCTTGTCGGAAACTTTGGGACTCTGATCGGGGGTTGGTGGGCAATCCCTTACTTTCTATCGCTTTCTTGTGTTACCTACTTTGCTACGCTCGGCGTTCTTGTGACATTTAAGTACCCGAAGAATGTTAAGTGCTTTAGGTGCCAATATGTTGATTATCCGAGGGAAACAGATGAAGATGTGTCCTCATATGACGAAGCTGAATGGCGTGAGTTCCGGTCGCTTGATGCTGAAGTGAAACGCGCTAGGTCGAAATGACCCCCGACACCCCCCTCCATTCCCCCGCGCGCCAGCCGCGCGACCCGGCCCC
>RDXA01000353.1 GCA_004292705.1 Sphingomonadales bacterium
AAGCCCTTGATCGCCCAGGCCCGCCAATGCTTCGCGATCTGTCCGGTGTCCCACTGCTCGCGCCCGATCACGCCGCCTCCGACGATGAAGGCACCGAAGTGGAAGCACCCGTCGCGCGGCTCCAGCAAGTGGCGGTCAAGCCAGATAACGTAAGGAACAGAGAGTATTACGAGAGGCAGAATCGCGATGGTCAGCACCTCCATCGCGAACAGGTAATTGCCCGACCAGTACCAGCGGGCAAGGCCGTAAAAGGCCGCCAGCAGCGCCCAGGTCGTCCACAGGCCAACCAGTTTGATGACCGCCACCGGCATGACTTCGGCCAGCGGGCGGGCCAGCTTCCAGTTGATGCCGGTCGAGGGGCGCAGATGCACCTTGTCGACAAACACAGACCACAAGGCCATCGGCAAAGCGGTGAACAGCATCGCGGCCAGCGCGGAATAAGGGCCTGAAAGAACGCCTCTTTCGCCCGAAAATCCACCTCCTAGACCCAGCACGCCGGCAATCTCGGGATAGGATCGCGCGAAGAGGATCCACCCGCACAGTCCTGCCAGCCCGGCGAGGCCGACGCCGGTGGAGACATCGCTTTCCGGGAGCCGGGAGCGCAAGGAAGGTTCGTGGGTGAGCGGCGCAGTCATCACCGCAACGCTCTACAGCAATAAGGGTTAACAGCTCGGCAAAGCAGCGCCACAAGATGCGCAAAAGGTGCCGATAAGCGGCCTGTCCGCTCCACACGCCCCTTCAATCTGGGCGCTACCTCCAGGCGTGGATCGTCCCGCTGTCGTCCATCAGATACAGGTATCCGTCCGCCACTAGCGGCGGCAGGCTGACCGGCTGATCGATATCTGCAAACAGCGAGGCAGAGCCTTCGCCCGCGCTCACCTTCCAGACCTCGCCTTCAGAGCTGGCCACCCACAGCTGGCCGCCAGCAAGCACCGGGCCGGTCCAGAAGATCGGGCCCTTCTTGTCTTCCTCGTCACGATAGCGCTGGAGCTGGGTGATCCAGCGCACCCGGCCCGATGAGCGGGCAATGGCCAGCAGCCGCGCGTCGTCCGTCAGAGTAAAGATCCACTCGCCCGCAATCGCCGGGGTGGAGATACCGGCGAGGTTGAGTTCCCAGATGCGCTGGCCGGTGACCAGTTCATAGGCGGCCATGCGTCCGCCCTGCCCCAGCGCATAGACGCGGCCCGAATCGATGATCGGATCGGCGTCGATATCGGTGATCGAACCGACCGTGGTCGAGATATTGGTGCGCGCCAGCGCGTCGGACCACAGCGTCCGGCCATTCTCGTAACGGTAGGCCGAAAGCTCTCCGCTCGAATAGCCTGCGACGATGGTGCCCTGCCCGGCGGAAGGCGCTGCCACGCCGAACACGCCCGACTGCGTGTTCGATCCGCTTTCGTCCCACACCAGCGCGCCATCATTGATGCCGAGCGAGATCAGCTGGTTGTCCTGCGTCATCACGAACAGCTGGCCGAAGGCGATCGTTGGCGATCCGCGCAGGGGCCCTGCGGGCTTGACCTTCCAGATCACCTCGCCGGTCTGAGCATCCAGTGCCTTGACCTCGCCCACCCCGTTGGTGGCGTAAACCTTGCCCGCTTCATAGCTGACCCCGCCGCCGAATTCGGCCGGGGCCTGATCCTTGGTCATCTCGGCGTCGGCGCGGGTCCACAGCTTGGCACCGGTGTTCTTGTCGAAGGCGACGATCACGCCGTCGGTCCCTTCGGCATACAGCTTGCCGCTGCCCACCACCGGGGATGAGGCAAGCCGCATCCGGTTGGTCGATCCGGCAACCTTGCCGGTCCACACCTTGGTCGGGTTTTCCGCGAGTGCGAGGTGGCCATAGGACTTGCTGGCCGAGCCGCCGGTCTGGGCCCATTCGGTATTGCTGCGTTGCGGCGGGAGCACCACCGAAATCGCGGCCAGCGCTGGATCGACTTCGGCCCCGCTCTCGATCCGCGACAGGATCGGCACGCGGTTGCCCACGGTTGGCGTCGTCTTTTCGTCCCCGCCGCCGAACAGCCCGCCCTTGCAGCCGGTCAGCCCCGCCGCCAACACGCCCGCGAGCAGCGCCGCACGCGCAAATCTTGAATGTTTCATAACCGTCCGTTCCAATCCCTCGTCCTATTCGGCCGCAGCGTTGCTGCCGCCATCCCCCTCGGACGTGACCCCTTCATCCTTGAGCAATTTCTCGACATCGACGACCGCATCGACGCCCATCAGCCCCGCCATCTGGCGCGCGCGGCTGCGCAGTGTTTCGGGCTGATCCTCATCCTTGGCGATCGCGGCGAAGATCTTTCCCGCCTCGGCGCGATTGCCGCTTTCGAGGTGCGCCATCGCCACCAGCTCCCCGGCCGAGCCGAACCAGGGACTGCCCGGTTTGGCGAGGGCCGCAAGCTGCGCGATCACGTCGGCGGGCTTCATCCGATCAAAATTGATACTGACGTCGCGGATCCGGGCGAGATCGCGCAGCGCCGGAGGCGCATCGGCATCGTCAGCGATCTGCTTGTAGAGGCCGGTCGCCTTGGCGGTGTCCCCCGCCTCGAGCGCAGCGCCCGCCTGCATGAACCGCGCCGAGGCGCGGGCGCCGGGGGAATTGCCTGCGGCCAGCAGCGGGGCGGCCTTGTCCGAAGCCGTCGCAAAATCGCGCTGCTCCGCATAGTCGAGCGAGGAGATCAACGCCTCGGACTGCTTTTCCAGATCGGCCTCGGCATAGTGATCCCAGACCAGATAGCCGCCGAGCCCCGCAATCCCCAGCGTAATGACGCCCAGCACCTTGATTCCGTGATTGCGCAGGAAAGCGAGCACGGCATCTTCGCGAACGGCCTCGTCGATTTCGCGGATCAGCACTTCGTCCTCGCGCGTGGGCGACGGGGCCTGAGGGGTGGTGGTCGGAGTGCGTGCCATGGGGGCCTTGGTGTTCCTCGTGTCTGTCATGCGCCGCAATACGGCGAAGGGCAGCGCGCTCTTTAGGCAGGTGTAGCCTCGCGCGCAATGGCACCGGCGCGTGCGGTACGGCATGGCGGGCGGCAATTGAACCGGGGATGAAGGGCGCGGCGCATCAGAACGGGCGACCCATCGCCGCCGCATAAACCGCTTCGTAACGCGCGAGCATGGCGGCCAGGTCAAATTCGGTGCGGGCGCGCGTCTGATTGGCGATACCGATGGCGGCGCGCAGATCAGGGTCGGTAGCCAGCGCGCCGAGCGCCTGGCCAAGCGCGGGCACATCGCCCGGCGGGGTCACATGCGCGCGGTTTGCCTCGGCCAGGATCGTGCGGATATCGCCAACGTCAGGCGCGGCCACCGGCAGACCCGCGGCCATGGCCTCGACCACCGACAGCGGGAACTGTTCCGAGGCCGAGGACAGCGCGAAGATATCGAACAGCCCAGTGACCCGCGCCGGATCGACCGCACCGGGCAGATGGACGCGCGCAGCGATGCCGAGGCGTGCGGCCGCCGCAAGGATGGCACCCCGTTCCGGCCCCTCGCCGCAGATCACGAGGTGCCAGTCGGGCGGGAAGGCGGCAAAGGCCGCAACCAGATCGGGCAGCCGCTTGACCGGGCGAAGACCCGCAAGCGTGCCGACCCAGAACTGCCCCTCAGGCTTGACGATGGGCAGCGCCGCCGGATCGGGCGGGGCAGCGAAGGCGGCGGTGTCGATCCCGTTCGGGATACGGGTCACACGCGCGGGCGGTTGGTGCCAGATGCCGCGCGCGATGCGTTCAAGCCCGGTCGATGGCACGATCAACCGTGATGCCCGGCCCAGCGCGGCCCGGCGATAGAGGTTGCGGGCTGGTTTCAGGCGCTCGGCTTCGTCCTCGTTGAAGCCGTCCTCGTGATGCACCAGCGGAGGCAGGCGATAGGCGTCGGCGAAAACACGATGCGCCATCACCACGTCCATCGCGCCCCAGTTATAGGTGCACACCAGGTCAAAGCCGCGGAGCGCCCTGGCGAGGCGCGCCAGCCGTCCGGGGGTGGGTCTGCCTTTGAGCGAAGGGAAACCGGTGGGGTAATCGACCGGCACCGCAGGCGCGATCAGCGCTGCTGCCCCCATGGCCTGCGGTTCGGCAGAGATAATGGTGTGGTGAAGCCGCCCGCCCCATGCGTTCATCAGCCGGGCGCAACGCACTTCCTTGCCACCGGGCGAGAAGGTCGAATGGCAGTGCAGGATGCGCGGAATATTCCCGCCGGGCCCGGCGCTCTGGCTCACTCCACCCCGTCCAGCAACGCAAGAATCGCCGCGCGCACGTCTGGCTCGTCGAGCGTGGGGGCGTGGCCGACGCGCGGCACGGTGATGGTGCGCATCGCCGGGTTGCGCACGCCCATCTGCTTGACCGTGTCCTCGCTCAAAAGATCCGACAGCGCGCCGCGCACCAGCAGCATCGGCACACCTCGCAACGCCTCGAATGCCAGCCACAGGTTGGGCGGCGCGGCATTGCCGGGTTTGGCGAAAGGTTCGGCGATGGCCATGTCGTAATCGAAGACGATCCGCCCGTTCTGGCTCACCACCATGGTGCGCTTGGCCATCTCGAGCCACTGATCGAGATCGAAATCGGGGAAGGCCGCGCCGTGGGCTTCGGCCAGCCCGCGCGCGGCGTGCACCCAGGTGGGATAGGAGCGGCCCTGCCCGACATAACCCGAAATGCGCGCGACGCCCTCCGCATCGACCTCGGGGCCGACGTCATTCATGACGACGGCCGCCATGCGCCCCGGCTTGCTCGCAGCCATCAGCATCGTCATCAGCCCGCCCATCGAGGTGCCGACCACCACGAAGCGATCAATCCCCTGTTCGGCGAGCAGCTTTTCCACATCCGCGACATAGGTGACGGGAGAATAGCTGTCCGAATCGGGGGCATAGTCCGAAAGGCCGCGGCCCCGCATCTCGGGCACGATCACCCGGCGGGTCGCAGCCAGTGCCTCGGCCAGCGCCGCAAAATCGCGGGCATTGCGCGTCAGGCCGTGCATGCACAGCACCGGGAGCTTCGCCGGAGACCCGTCCGGCCCGGGATAGTTGCGGTAATGCAGATCAAGCCCGTCGCTGCTGGTCCAGTAGCGATCTTCGTATGTGGCAGCCATGTTGCGGCGAGGTTCCCTCTGGTCCAAGTGGCACGCAGCTTGCGCGCGCCCGCGCTTGTCCCCACTATCGCGGGATGAGCGAGCCTGTGCAACACCCGGATTTCTCCGTCCCCTATCGCGGCGATCCCGCCATCCTGACGCTGGCGGACTGGCTGGGAGACGTGGTCGCCCCGGCGGACTTTCCTGCCGTAGATCTGCGCTGGCGCAACGACCAAGCGGCCGCAAGCGTCGGTCTGGCGGATCTTTCCGAGGAGGCGTGGACCGCGCATTTCGGGCGCTTTGCGCCCTTGCCGGGCAACCTGCCGCACCCGCTGGCGCTGCGCTATCACGGCCACCAGTTCCGGGTCTACAACCCCGAGATCGGCGACGGGCGCGGGTTCTTGTTTGCCCAGATGCGGGATGGTCGCGGGCGTCTGATGGATCTTGGCACCAAGGGATCGGGGACGACACCATGGAGCCGTTCCGGCGATGGCCGCCTTACCCTGAAAGGCGCAGTGCGCGAAATTCTGGCGACCGAGATGCTGGAGGCGCTGGGCGTCAACACCTCGAAGACCTTCAGCGTCATCGAGACTGGCGAAAAGCTGTGGCGGGGCGACGAGCCGAGCCCCACACGCTCCGCCGTGCTGGTGCGTCTCAGTCATTCGCATATCCGCATCGGCACCTTCCAGCGTCTGCTGGCGCTGGAGGACGCGGACGCCATGGCGGCCCTCATCGACTATTGCCTTGCCCAATTCTCCGCTCCGCCGCCGCCCGATGATGCCCCTGCGCGGGGCGAGCCAGCGGTCAGGCTGATGCATGCCGTGGTCGAACGCATGGCCGATCTTGCGGCGAGTTACATGGTCGCAGGCTTCGTCCACGGCGTGCTCAACACCGACAACATGAACGTGACGGGCGAGAGCTTCGATTATGGCCCGTGGCGCTGGCTGCCCGAGTGGGATCCGGGCTTTACCGCCGCCTATTTCGACCACGCGGGCCTCTATGCCTTCGGCCGCCAGCCCGAGGCACTGCACTGGAACTGCGGACAGCTGGCGGTGGCTCTGCGCCTGCACGCCGAAACGGCGCCGCTGGTGGCCGCACTGGAGCGCTTCGGGCCGCTCTACATGGACGCGGTGGCGCGGCGGTGGTGCTGGCGGCTCGGTGTGGTGCCGCAAGGGATTGAGGAAGATACCCAGCTCGTTGCCGGGTGCGAGGCACAGATGCGCGCAGGCGCAGCGCAGCCTGATGCCTTCTTCTTCGCGCATCGCGGGGCGCGCGGATTGCCCGAGGCATTCAAGCATTACCAGCCGGTCGGGGACACTCACCCCTATTGGTCGGACGAGGCCCCGCAATCGCTGCTGATCGAGGAGGTCGAGGCGATCTGGGCCGCGATCGACGAGCGCGACGATTGGGGCCCGCTCCACGCCAAGGTCGGCGCCCTCAGGCGCATGGGCGAAGCTCACGGCCCGGCGCCCGCACCGGCCGGTCATGCTTAGGTATCTCTGCCCCTCTTTCCTTTGGCCGCCAACCGCGATACCGCGCGCTTGGTCGTATGACAGGGGCAGACAGGCAGACATCGGCGCGTGAGCGATAACATCATCATCTCCTTCGAGCCTGCGAGCGGCGAAGAATTGTGGCGCGGGCCTATCGCGGACGTCGATGCCGCTGTCTCCACTGCGCGCCGCGCCTGGGCCCCGTGGGCTGCGCGCGCGCTGACCGAACGGATCGAGGTGCTGCGCGTTTTCGCCAACACGGTGCGCCGCGATGGCGAAATGCTGGCGGAACTGATCGCCCGCGAGGCAGGCAAGCCCCTGTGGGAAGCCCGCAACGAGATCGACTCCGTGGTCAACAAGGTCGATATCTCGGTGCAGGCCTATGCCGAGCGCACCGGCAAGAAGAAACTCGATGCGGGCGTCGGCGCGAGCGCGGCGCTGCGCCACAAGCCCCATGGGGTGATGGCGGTGCTCGGCCCCTACAATTTCCCCGCGCACCTTCCGAACGGGCACATTGTCCCGGCCCTGATCGCGGGCAATGCGGTGCTGTTCAAACCGTCGGAAAAGACTCCCGCGGTGGGCGAGGCGCTGGTCGCCGCGCTCCACCGGGCCGGTGTCCCAGAAGACGTGATCCAGCTCGTCGTCGGCGGGCCGGAGGAAGGCAGGGCGCTGGTCGTCCATCCGGGAGTGGACGGCGTGCTGTTCACCGGCTCGGCGCAGGCCGGGATCGCGATCAACCGCAAGCTCGCCGCCAACCCGGGCAAGATCGTCGCGCTGGAAATGGGCGGAAACAACCCGATTGTCGTCACCGATACGCCCAAACTGGCCGATGCTGCCGCGCTGATCGTCCAGAGCGCCTTTGCCACCGCCGGGCAGCGGTGCACCGCCGCACGGCGGCTGATCGTCAAGGATTCGGTCTACGACCCGCTGATGGCCGAACTCGTGCCGCTCGCGCGCAAGCTGATGGTCGGCGATCCGCTCGGCGAACCGCAGCCTTTCATGGGCCCGGTGATCGACAACGACACCGCCGAGCGGCTGATGGAAAGCTTCGTCGCCCTGATCACCGCCGGGGGCCGTCCGCTGCTGAACATGCGCCGTTCGGTGCCGGATCTCCCCTTCCTCAGCCCCGGGATCATCGACGTTACCGACGTGCCCGACCGCCCGGACATCGAGCTGTTCGGCCCGCTGCTGCAAGTGATCCGTGTCCCCGATCTCGACGCCGCGATTACCGAGGCGAACAACACCCGCTTCGGCTTGTCGGCCTCGCTGATCGGTGGCTCGCCCGATGATTACGGGCGGTTCTGGGCGAATATCCGGGCCGGAATCATCAACTGGAACTCGGCCACCAACGGGGCGTCGTCCAAGGCACCTTTCGGCGGCATCGGCCTCTCCGGCAACCACCGCCCGGCCGCCTATTACGCGGCCGATTACTGCGCCTATCCGGTCGCCAGCACCGAGATGGACCAGCCGCGTGCAACGATCAATGTGGGCCTGCGGCCCTAGTTGGCGCGATAGACCAGGGTTACGCCCGTCAGCCCATTCGGGGCGGCACGAACATGCGCTGCGACCCGTTCGGCCCCCTTGCCGGTGCCGATGATCGCATCGCCCTTGCGCTCGCCCTTCATCCCGGCGCGGAGCATGCGCGCAAGGTGATATTGCAGCACATCCGGAACCGGCGCGGCGGTGTGATAGCGGATGATGCGGAGCCAGCACCCGGCGGCGTCCGCCCCTCCTGCCTGCATCACCATGCCGCGCTGGGGAATCGCGGCGGCCGGCGGCAGGCTGGCCGCAAGCGCGAAGTCTTCCCTGAGGGACTTGGCACAGCTCGCAGGCGCGCCAACTGCTGCAAGTAGATCGGCAGGGCCCGTCATCGGACCGAGTGGCGTGGTCCCTTCGCCATCCTGCGAAAGCGGGAGTTCGGGGATCGTGCCGCCTTCGAGCAGTTCGAGCCGCTGCGCCTCGCGCGCGGCCTGCGCGTCCTCGGTGCTGGCCGCGAGCACTGGCAGGGCGTGACTATCGGGAAAGCCGAGCGCGGCATTGGCCTCGTTGCGGCTGGCCAGATCGGGGTCGCTCATCAACGGATCGTGGAGCGCGCGGGCAATCACCGGGTCCTGGGCAATCAGTGCAGGGTCCTGCGCTGCCTCGTCGGCAGCCTCGGCGCAGGCGGCAAGGATCGGGAACATCAAGAGAATGGGGATCAGACGCATCGCTTTGCCATAACAGCCGATGGTTAATTTGCCCTTCACCGGCTCATGAAAACGCCTCCGGAGCCGAACGGCCCCGAAGGCGTTTCCCGCGAAAGCATGAAGCCTTCGCGCCGGCGACCATGTGGTGGGAATGGCCGCAAGCTGGCGAAACACGCGCAAGCGCCGGGCATGGCGATAGCGGGTTTCCAAGATGTTGTTCATTTATACTACCCGTTATCTGAACAAATCCGCGCCGCGACTGACAGCCACCATTCATGGCGCGGGCCAGACCGGGGGCCGCTTGCGCCGCGCGCCCGGGCACCCTAACGCCGCCCGGACATGACCGATCCGGCCCCCTCCTCGCCCAGTCCGCCCGCTTCAGCCCCAATCGCCTCGGGCCTCGCGCCAGCGCTGGGCGCCTATCTGATCTGGGGCTTCCTGCCGCTTTACCTGCTGCTGGTGCAGAGCGTTCCGGCGATCGAATTCGTCGGGTGGCGGATCATCTGGACGCTGCCGCTGTGCCTCGTGATCATCGCTATGCGCCGCCAGTTTCCCGAGCTGCGCGCCGCGCTCACATCCCCCCGCACCCTCCTCGCCCTGACGGCGAGCGCGGTGCTGATCGCTATCAACTGGTTCGTCTACATCTGGGCGATCATGGCGGGCGAGGTGTTTGCGACCAGCATCGGCTATTACCTCAATCCTTTGCTCAACGTGCTGCTGGGCACGCTGGTGCTGGGCGAAAAGCTGTCGAAACGCCAGTGGCTGGCGGTGGCCATCGCGGGCGTCGCCGTCACGCTGCTGGCAGCCGGCGCGGTGACAAGCCTGTGGATCAGCCTCACACTCGGTTTCAGCTTCGCACTCTATGGCCTTGTACGCAAACAGGTTGCCGTGGGCTCACTGCCCGGCCTCACGATCGAGAGCGCGATCCTCATGCCGGTCGCAGGCAGCATCGCGGCTTGGTATGCCGTCAGCCCGCAAGGGTCGGCGTTCGGGCAGGATTGGTGGATGAGCGGCCTTATCGTCTTTTCCGGCGTGGTCACTGCCGTGCCGCTGCTGATGTTCGCGATTGCCGCGCGGCGCATGGATTATTCGACGCTGGGCTTCATCCAGTATCTTTCGCCCACGATCGTGTTCTTCCTGGGGCTGTTCGTGTTCCATCAGCCGCTCGCGCCTGCCAAGCTGGCGAGCTTCGTGCTGATCTGGGTCGCGGTGGCGATCTTCGTGTGGGACCTGTGGGCCAAGCGGCGAGCGGTAACCGCCTGATTCAACCCCGTTCGTGTTGCGCGAGGTCGGGACACCTGCACTCGGCCTATCGATTACGCTCGGGGCGAACAGATACCGGGATTTAACCCAGGAAATTCCATCCCAGCGACTGCCCGCCGTGCCAGGGCACGATTTCCTCGCCCATCACATGCAGCACCGGAGGCACCGCCACTTCGGCGCGTTCGAGCGTCACTTCGTCCTCGTTCACCGGCAGCCCGTAAAACGCCGGGCCGTGGAGCGAGGCGAAGCCTTCAAAGCGGTCCAGCGCGCCCTCTTCGTCAAACACGGTGACATAGCTTTCCAGCGCATAGGGGGCGCCGAAGATGCCCGCGCAGCCGCAGGCGCTTTCCTTGTCCTTCCTGAGATGCGGGGCACTGTCTGTGCCGAGGAAGAACTTGGGCGAGCCGCTGGTGGCCGCCTTGCGCAGCGCAAGGCGATGCGTCTCGCGCTTGGCGACAGGCAGGCAGTAATTGTGCGGCTGGATGCCGCCCACCAGCATGGCGTTGCGGTTGATGTGGAGGTGCTGCGGGGTGATCGTCGCGGCAACCTGCGGGCCGCTCGCCATCACAAAGTCCACAGCGTCCGAAGTGGTGATATGCTCGAACACCACGCGCAGCTTAGGAAATACTGCAACAATGCCGCGCAAGTGCCTTTCGATGAATTCTTTTTCCCGGTCGAACACGTCGATCGAATGATCCGTCACCTCGCCATGGATACACAGCACGATGCCCTCGGCCTCCATCCGTGCGAGGACCGGATAGAGGTTCTCGACATTGGTCACCCCCGCCGCCGAATTGGTGGTGGCGTTGGCGGGATACATCTTGGCCGCCGTGAACACGCCCTCGCCCGCGCCCCGCGCGAGGTCATCAGGGTCAGTGTTGTCGGTAAGGTAGCAGGTCATCAGCGGGGTGAAGCGCACGCCTTCCGGCACGGCGGCCACAATCCGGTCCCGGTAGGCGGCGGCCAATTGTGTCGTCGTCACCGGCGGGGTCAGGTTGGGCATCACGATCGCCCTTGCGAACTGGCGGGCGGTATAAGGCACCACCTCGCGCATCACCGCACCGTCGCGGAAATGCAGGTGCCAGTCGTCGGGGCGGCGGATCGTCAGGCGGTCGGTCATGGCTTCCCCTTAGCTGTGCCCATGCCTATCTGTCACCCATGAGTGCAACACACCTGACCACCCGCACACTGGTGCGCCTGTCGCCGCTCGACGAGGCCGAGGACGTCGCCGCCTTTCTCCAGGGCCTCGTCACCAACGATGTGACCGGCCCCCTGCCCTGCTATGCCGCGCTGCTTACGGCGCAAGGCAAGCACCTGTTCGATTTTCTGGTCTGGCCGGACGGCGCTGATCTGCTGCTGGATTGCGAGGCGGGGGTAGCGGAGGAATTGGTGAAGCGCCTGTCGATGTATCGTCTGCGCCGCCAGATTGCCATTGCGCGGGACGATTCGCTGGGCGTGCACTGGAGCCCCGCGCCGCAAGAGAATGCCGTCCCCGATCCGCGCCTGCCCGAGCTTGGCTATCGCTGGCTCGCCCCCGCGCACGCAGAGGCCGCTGATGCCGCATGGCTTGCGCACCGCCTTGCGCTGGGCGTGCCCGAAGGACGGGCCGAACTCGGCGACATTCTGTGGCTGGAAACCAACGCAGTGGAACTGAACGGCGTCAGCTTCACCAAGGGCTGTTATGTCGGGCAGGAAAACACCGCGCGGATGAACTGGCGGCAGAAGGTCAATCGCCGGCTGGTGGTGGTCCCGCTCGGCGAATCAGACGAAGCGCGGCACGTGGCGGCCTATCCCGAACTCGCGCTGGCGGTCGATCACCTGCGGGTGGAGAACCTCGATCCGGCCAAGCTGCCCGAATGGCAGCGCGCGGGGGTGCTGGCACCCGAAGGCTAGGCTTGCTGATGCTCGGCGAGGCTCGCTTCAAGCATCAACGTCGCTCGCTCGCGCGCCACATCGCGCGGCAGACCGAGCGATTTGGCCAGCGCCCCGCCGATCAGCGCATCGCCCAGCGCCATCAGCACCAGCGATAGCGTGTCCCGGTGCAACCGCCGTTCTGCGACGTGCTGCGGCGGTTCGGTCGGCGCAAGCTCGTCGAGCAGATCGTGGATGGTCGAGATGATCGGGTCCAGCGCATCCTCGTTGCCGGTCAGCAGCATCCAGCTGGTGAGCGCGCCTGCCCCCTCGCGGTCAAAAGCGTCAAAGGCGAGATCGACCACCTCGCGCGCCGATCCGAGCCCGGCACGGCTGGCGTGGACGGCCTCCAGGATCGTCTCGCACACAGTGCGCGCCAGATGTTCGGCCAGCGCCTTCTGCAAGCCTGAGGCCGAACCGAAATGGTGGAGCAGGTTGGCATGCGTGCGGCCGATGCGGGCCGAAACCGCTTTCAGCGTCACCGATTGCGGCCCCGTCTCGATCAGCAGGGCGCGCGCGGCCTCAAGGGCGGAGCTGCGTGATTCTTCGGGAGTCAACCTTTTGCGACTGGCCATAGGCCGCCGCCACTAATCGCTTTGGCGGCTGCGAACAACCCGCGTCGGTGTCAGGCGGCGCGGGCGAACGGAGCCGGATCCATGTCCGCCTCCCCGCCCAGCGCATATTCGACCGAATCGGTATGTGCGCCCCGCGCAAGGCTGAAGCGGCGGACAATCCGTCCGGTCGGTACGAAGCCGAGCTTTCTCAGCACTTTGCCCGAAGCCGGATTGTCGGCAAAGTGCCCCGCGGTCAGCCGCGCGTGGCCGAGTGTGCGGGCGATCCGCAGCACGGCTGCGGCAGCTTCCGTGGCATAGCCCTGTCCCCAGTGGTCGCGCGCGATCCAGTAACCGATTTCCGGCTCGCCCTCGTGTTCGCCTAAGCCGGCAGAGCCGATCACGCCGACCCCGGGCAGCGTCACGAGGAAATGCGGCAGCCTCGGATCTTGCGGAAGACCTGCGAAGGCGCGGGCATCATCCAGCGTATAGGGCCAGGGCGCGCGGGCGAGATTGCGCACCACCGCCTCGTCATTGATGCCCGCCAGAATGGCTGCGCTGTCCTCGGGGAAAGCAGGCCTCAGGAACAGCCTTTCACTGCGATGGAACACGAGACTTCTCCCTACCTCGCCCGGCGCCGCCCTAGGACCGACGCATGACAATTTCATGGCCGCGAAACTTTGTGATTCCACGGCTTTGGCGAGGGAGAACGCGAAAAGGGAGACGGACCCCCTCTGGTGAGGATGGTCCTGTCTCCCTCATGTGGCGGGTCTTGCACCTGCCGGGACCATCCTTGCGGACGATCCCTTTATCGAATCGTCCGCTTATTCGGCGGCTTCGGCTACCGCGTCGACCGACACATATTTGCGGCCGAGCTTGCCCGCGTGGAATCGCACCACACCTTCGCCAAGCGCGTAGAGGGTATGGTCCTTGCCCATGCCCACGTTCACGCCCGGGTACACGCGGGTGCCGCGCTGACGGATGATAATGTTGCCGCCGATCACTTCCTGACCGCCGAACTTCTTCACGCCCAAGCGACGACCGGCCGAATCACGACCGTTACGCGACGAACCGCCTGCTTTCTTGTGTGCCATGGCTCAGCGCTCCTTCTTATTCGGCCGAAGCGGCGGCTTCCACCGGCGCGTCTTCGGTCTTGGTCTTCTTGGCGGCGGCCTTCTTGGCCGGCTTTTCGCCAGCGGCGCCCACGGCGGTGATGCGCAGCAGGGTCATCTGCTGGCGATGGCCGTTCTTGCGGCGATAGTTGTGACGGCGACGCTTCTTGAAGACGATCACCTTCTCGCTCTTGGCTTGGGCGATGATCTCGGCCGAGACAGTCACCGCAGCGGCGTCGGCGAGGGTATCGCCTTCACCGGCCAGCAGGACATCGCCCAGCGTGATCGTGTCGCCGGCTTCGCCTGCGAGCTTTTCAACGGCAATCTTGTCTCCGGCGGCAACCCGATATTGCTTGCCGCCTGTGCGCACTACAGCGAACATGGCTCTAAACTCTCTTGTCTGTGCGGTGCCCGGCAAAGGCAGCTTGCGCCCAAAGGTTCAAACCGCGCCAACCGAACGGCAATGCGGGGCCTGCGACAATGCAGCCCCGTAAAGGATGCGTGCCGTTAAGGGAAAGGCGTGTCCAAGTCAACGCCCGAGCGCACCCGGCGCAGCCAAAAAGTAGGATGCCGGAATCTGTTAGGTCTCTTTGCCATTGCCGGGTGTCATGGTAACAGGACACGGGATCTTTATGCACGCAAATGGGAAAACACCTGTGACCTTCGCGCTGCTGCTGGCGGCGCTGACTGGCTGTGCCGGTGATCCGGGCACTTATCCCTCGCTGGCGATGCGCCCGTTCGAGCGAGGCGAGACGCCGGAACCGCTTGCACCAGCCCTTCCGATTCGCCCCGCAACGCCCGCCGCGCGCCTCACTGAACTGCGCGATGCGGCCACGTCCTCGCACACAGCCTTCGTCGCCCGGGAAAGCGAGGCTGCACGGCTTGTCCGCGCCGCCGCTGGGCAGCCGTTCGAAAGCAGGGCGCGCGGGGCGGCGCTGGTGGCGCTTGCTGATCTCGATACGCAGCGCAGCAAGACCGCCGGGACACTGGCCGCGCTCGATGCGCTTGCGGCCGAGGCGGCGGGCGCGCTCAGCCCCGACCCGGCGCTCGCCACGGCGCAGAGCGACGTTGCTGCCGTGCTCGCCCGCGAAGATGCGGCCATCACGCGCCTGTGGGAGGCAATGGGATCATGAACCTTGCGTGCAGCACCTGCCCGGTCAAGGAAACCGCGGCCTGCGCGGTGCTCACACCGGAAGAGCGCGACGCGATGGCCGCTGCCGGGCGCACGCGCGTGCTCAAACGCGGCGAGATGCTGTTTGCCGCCGGGGACGAGGAGGCGGCCTGCGCGACCTTGCTGACCGGCGCGCTCAAGGTCTCGGCGATCAATCAGGACGGCAACGAGCAGATCCTTGCGCTGGTTCACCCGGCGGGCTTCATCGGCGAGCTGTTCGCGCCTTTCGCGCATCACGACGTGGTGGCGCTGACCGAAAGCCGGCTGTGCACCTTCGCCCGGCGGGATATCGAACGGGCGATCGAGGATTACCCGGCGCTGGCCCGCGCGCTGCTGCGGCGCAGTCAGGCCGATCTGCTCGCAACGCGCGGCCTGCTGGAGCTGACCGGCCACGCCAGTGCCGAGGCGCGTCTGGCCGCCCTGCTCCACGATTTCGCCGCCGCAGCCAGCGAAAGCTCGTGCCACCTTGCCACCCATTTCGAACTGCCGCTGACCCGTGGCGAGATCGCCAACATGCTCGGCCTGACCATCGAGACGGTCAGCCGCAAGCTGGGCGAGTTGGAAGAGATGGGCGCGATCCGGCGGGAGGGCAAACGCGGGATCGCTCTGCGGAACCCGGAATTGCTGCACGAAATATCGGGGCGGTAATCCTTCCGGCCACCGCCCCGCAGTCGGGGAGCTTGTCGGAAAACCGGCGTCAGGCCACGATCGCGGCGATTACCGCCACGGCAAGGCCCCAGCACACCAGCAGCACGGGCAGAACCAGCACCTGTGCGCTGGCCTCGCCCGCGCTGAGCCGGCCAGTATTGGTCATGATGCCGCGGGTCTCGAATTCGCCAAGCGTCTGGGGCACCGATGGGTTGTTCTTCAAGCGGGTCCAGATTGCCGGAACCCCGAAGAACGCCACGATCAGCAGCACGATGATCGCCATCGGAATGGCCAGAACCGGAGTGGCAAAGGCGCTGCCGACAATCACCAGAAAGCCGAGATAGCAGGCCACGGTTGCCGCGTAGAGCGCAGTCGGCAGGCCGAAATTGCGGTCGGCCTCGACCTGATGGCGCACCGATGCGGCTTCCGGCTGTTCGACAACCCGCGCTTCGCCGCGGGCGATGAGATCATGGACGATATGGCTCATGGGATGATCCTTTCCGTTGTTGGAAAGGGAACTATCCCGCCATGCGTCGGCCTGCTTTGATTACGGTCAAATCACATGGCGCTGCGCGGTTTTCCTACTCGGCGGCAAGGTGCCATACCCTGCCCGATGACCCGGATGCTCTCCCGCCATGACGCCTCTTCAGGCCATGTTTGCATGGGAAAAACGGGGGCCAGTATTCGATTACTGGACAGTGTCTCATGTGTCTCCAACAGCCGCTTCCCAGCGGGCGAGATCGCTGTGATCCTGCGGGCGCGGCTCGATCCAGTGCCACTGGCCTTCGCGCTGCTCGCGCTTCCAGAACCACGCCGCGCTTTTGAG
>RDXA01000045.1 GCA_004292705.1 Sphingomonadales bacterium
GCGGGCGTGCATGGGATCGAGGCTGCGGCGATCAACGAAACCCCGCTTGACGAAGGCACCCGCGCGGCGCTTGCCTATGCGCGGCGCATCCCATTTGAACACACCGCGATCAGCGATGCCGAAGCGGCCCAAGTGGTCGCGCATATGGGCGAGGCGCGGTTTGTCGCCTTTTCGGTGGTGGCGGCGCTGGCGGATGCGGAGTGCAGGGCTTCGCTGGTCGACTTGCCGGAGTTGGCGCGGACCTAAAGGCCCCATCCCGTTCGTGTCGAGCGAAGTCGAGGCACCCGTGGCAAGGCCTCTCGACTTCGCTCGAGGCGAACGGAGGTTGGAGTTTAGCCCAATTCCCTGATCAGCTCGCGCCCGTCCCAACCCTTGGCGGCCTCTGCGACGAAATCGTAGAAGCCCGTCAGCTGCGGCGTCGGTTCATACAGCTCCAGCATATGCCCGAGGCTCGCGCGGGTATCGATAAAGGCGAAGGCGGTGCCGCCCTCTGTCACCGATAGCTGCGCCAGAGGTGCGCCCTCGCTTGCGAACCGCGCGATTGCGGCGTCGAGATCATCGACGAACAGCGCCGCATGGTGCAGCCCCTCGCGGCCCGAGCCATGGGGAAACATCTCGTGCAGCGCGGAATCGTCGGGATTGTGCTGCACCACCAGCTCCACCATCACGCTGCCCCATTGGCCATAGGCGCTGGAATGATCGAACGGGCGCGGCGTCCCGCGATGCTGCGATGATGCCAGTGCGACGTGCCGCAGCACGAAGAACGGGCCTGAACCGAACGTCCGGTGATGCGCCGCTGCCGCCGCCGCAAGATCATTGACCTTGTAGGCGAGCTGGCGGACGGCAGGCACCTCAGTTCACCGCCCGGTCTTTCCCCACCCAATAGGGCGGAGGGGTTGCGCGGCAGGGCCGCGATGAAATCGACCGACTTGGGGCACTTGTAGCCTGCGATCAGCGTGCGGGCATGCTGGATCAGCTCGGCTTCGGTCAGCTCCTCGCCCGGTTTCACCACCACGCAGGCCTTCACCGCCTCGCCCCACTTGGCATCGGGCACGCCGATCACCGCCACATCGGCGACCTTGGGGTGCGAAT
>RDXA01000001.1 GCA_004292705.1 Sphingomonadales bacterium
GGGTGTCGGCCAGCTGGTCGAACTGGCGGCTGAGCGGGGGCGGGCGACCCGGCCCGATATCAAGCTCGGCATCTGCGGCGAGCATGGCGGGGACCCGGCGAGCATTGCCTTCTGCGAGGGCGTCGGGCTCGATTACGTCAGCGCCTCGCCCTATCGCGTGCCGATCGCGCGCTTGGCCGCAGCGCAAGCGGCCTTGAAGCGCAGCTAGGTGCCGCCGAGAGAGCGTCGCCCGGTGAGGGTGATGATCTCGAAGGTCTCGATGGTCCTGCCGTCGGCATCCGCACGCTCGGCAAAGGCAGCACGGGCACGGGCAAGGGCAGCCTTGCCGAGCGGTGCGGCGGGCCGCGCCAGAGCATTGCCAAGACCCTGATCCCGCAGGTCCTCCACGAGCCGATCGAACGAGGCATAGCGCACTGACAGGGTGTGAGTGTCGACAACCGGGTCTTTCCAGCCTGCACGCTGGAGCAGGCCAGGGGCAGCGCGGGCATCCACCAGCGGGTGGAGCCGGCCAGCGGGCCGATCGGGTTCCGCAGCGAGCATGGCAGCGCGCAAGGCAGGCAGGCTCTGACCGCCAATGAAGCTCGCAATCGCCATCCCGCCAGGGTTGAGCGCGCTGCGCAAGTGGATGAGCGCGCCGGGCAGATCGTTGACGGCATCAAGCTGCCCGATCACGCCGATGAAGTCATAAGGCACGCCCGTTATTGGCTCGGCAGGATTGGTAGCAAGGTGGACATCCACTATGGCGAAGTTTTGCCGCAGATGTGTCGCCAAGGCTTCGGTGCACGCGCCGATCATGAGTGAGCGGGCAGGAGTGTGGCGCACAAAGGCGCTCGGCCATGTCTTCGAGCAGAAAGGTGGCCGGGTCTGCTGTTGCCGCTAGCCGCCGCGCTGAGCGCAAAGCGCGTGCAACGCGGCGTGCTTCGGAGAAGATGGTGGGGACGGCAGGGGCATTCATACATTGCGCCCTGCCGCGCTTGCCTACGCAGTGCAAGCTATGCGACATTCCAACGTGATGGCAGTGGTCGCACAGTTTGCCCGACATCTCGTGCCCGTGGTGGATCTGGTTTATCCGCCACGGTGTCCGGCGTGCGGGGCCGGGCTTGCCAGTCAGGTCGGGCTTTGCGTGGCCTGCTGGAGCGCGCTTGAGGTGCCACCCCAGATCGAGACAACAGGTCATGCGATACCGATCTATGCCGCAACCTATTACAATGAAACGTCGCGCGCCTTGGTGCTGAGCTACAAGCATGGTGGGCGGATCGCTCTGTCGCGATTGCTGGCCCGGTTGATCGCGGCCCGGCTTCCCGATCCTGTGGCTGGCCGTGCGCCGCCCGTGTTGGTGCCGGTGCCACTGCATCGTTGGCGGCTGTGGCAGCGCGGGTTCAATCAGGCGGCCCTACTTGCCCGCGAGCTGGCGCGGTTGGGCAAGGGCGAGGTCGAGGTTGCCGCGCTGGTGCGTCATAGACGTACACCGCAGCTCGGCGGTTTGGGGCGCGAGGCTCGTGACTCCGCGCTGGCCGGCGCAATCCGGCTCCAACCCGGTAGAGCAGCGCGGCTTG
>RDXA01000006.1 GCA_004292705.1 Sphingomonadales bacterium
TTCGGGCTATGGCGAATCGGAAAAGCGCCTGCGCGAAGTCTTCGAGGAAGCCACCCGCGCCGCCCCCGCGATCATCTTCATCGACGAAATCGATTCGATCGCCCCCAAACGCACCCAGGTGCCGGGCGAGGCGGAGAAGCGGCTGGTCGCGCAATTGCTGACTCTGATGGACGGGCTGGAAAAGCGCGCCAACCTCGTGGTCATCGCCGCTACCAACCGCCCCGACGCGATCGACGAAGCCCTGCGCCGCCCCGGCCGGTTTGATCGGGAAATCGTGATCGGGGTGCCCGACCAGCGCGGGCGGCGCGAGATCATCGGCATCCACACCCGTGGCATGCCGCTTGAATCCGCTGTCGATCTGGATGAGCTGGCGCGCGTCACTCACGGCTTTGTCGGCGCGGATATTGCGGCGCTGGCGCGGGAGGCCGCCATCGAGGCCGTGCGCCGGATCATGCCCCGGCTCGACCTTGATGAACGCACGATCCCGCCCGAAGTGCTCGAAGACCTGTGCGTCACCCGTGACGATTTCCTCGCCGCGCTGAAGCGCGTTCAGCCCTCGGCGATGCGCGAGGTGATGGTGCAGGTGCCCAATGTGGCGTGGACCGACATCGGTGGGGCGGGCGAGGCTATCGCCAAGCTCAAGGAGGGGATCGAACTCCCCCTGAAAAGCCCCGAGGCCTTCCGCCGCCTCGGCATTCGTCCTGCCAAGGGATTTCTGCTTTATGGCCCGCCCGGCACCGGCAAGACCCTGCTGGCCAAGGCCGTCGCCAAGGAGGCCGAGGCGAACTTCATCTCGATCAAGAGCTCAGACCTCCTGTCCAAATGGTATGGCGAAAGCGAACAACAGATCGCCCGTCTGTTTGCCCGCGCCCGGGCAGTGGCGCCTTGCGTGGTGTTCATCGACGAGATCGACAGCCTGGTGCCTGCGCGCGGTTCAGGACAGGGCGAACCGCAGGTGACAGGGCGGGTGGTCAACACCATCCTTGCCGAGATGGACGGGCTGGAAGAGTTGCAGTCGGTCGTGGTGATCGGCGCGACCAACCGCCCGACGCTGGTTGACCCGGCGCTGCTGCGGCCGGGCCGGTTTGACGAGCTTGTATATGTCGGCACACCGGACAAGGCGGGCCGTGCTCATATCCTCGGCATTCACACCGCCAAAATGCCGCTGGCCGAGGATGTCGACCTCACCGGTCTGGCTGCTCAGACCGACCGCTTCACCGGCGCCGATCTTGAGGATCTGGTGCGCCGCGCCGGCCTTGCCGCGCTGCGCCGGGTCGGCGGCGAGGTAAGCGCGGTAGAGCGTCAGGATTTCGAAACAGCGCTCAAGGATTCGCGCGCGACCGTGACGGCCGAGATGGAGGAGGAGTATATAAAGATGCGCGGCGAGTTGAAGAAACGCGCGGCGGCGGTGCAGCCGATCGGGTTCTTCTCACCGGAGATGCTGAAGCCGACGCGGGAGAAGAAGCACGATTGAGCGGGGAGCTCAGGTATTGCGATAGCTGGAAGGGTCGCAGTACGGCGGTCCTCCCACATCCGGATAGATTTCGCGATTTGCAAGATAGTCCTTGCTGTGATTGCGGGCCATGAAAATACGATACCTTTGTGCTGCTTCAGCTCGCTCCGCCGGTTCGAGTATGCCTGCGTCGTCGGCTGCCAAGCCCTCGAGGCGGGCAATCGCCTTCTCATCGGCCCAGACACAAAGGGCAGAGAACCAAGCATCCCATTCTTCGGAAACATAAAATTTGTATCGCAACCCGATTGCCTCAATACGAGCCAATGCCGAAGCGACGAGATCATTTTCACAGAGCCATTCATTGCACAGGGCGCTGAAATCTTTGAAATCTGACTTCAAGCTATCCGGTGAGCCGCGCGCGATCCCGGCTAGAACAAATTCACGAGAAACCTCTTTCCCAAATGCGTGCGGGTAATGGCGGCGATTTGCGTCGAGACTGATGAGTAGAGACGCTGGACGCAAGTAGCCCAAGATAATCTCAAGTTGTCGTTCGCGCGGCGTAAACGACGGCATATCGTTGGCGTCTGTCAATGCGCCGCGTCCCAGCTCATGCCCGTCCCGATCTCCACCCCCAACGGCACCGTAAGCGTCACCGCAGGCAAGGCCGCCTCGGCCATCACCTGCCGGATGATCGGGGTGGCGGCCTCGACGCGGGCTTCGGGGAGTTCGAACACCAACTCGTCATGCACCTGAAGCAGCATCCGCACGTCGCCGAGGCCCCCCTCAGCCAGCGCCGGAAGCATCCGCACCATCGCCCGCTTGATGATGTCGGCGCTGGTGCCCTGGATCGGGGCGTTGATCGCGGCGCGCTCTGACCCCTGGCGTTCGGCCTGGTTCTTCGAATTGATCCGTGGGAACCACGTCTTGCGGCCGAACAGTGTTTCGGAATAGCCCTTGGACCGGACACTCTCCAAGGTTTCGTGGATGTAGCGCTGGATGCCGGGGAAGCGCAGGAAATAGGTGTCGATCATGCCTTGCGCCTCTTCGGCCGGCACCTCCAGCCGCGCGGCCAGCCCCCAGCGGCTGATGCCGTAGAGGATCGCGAAGTTGATCGTCTTGGCCCGCGCACGGGTGTCGCGGGTGACTTCGCCGAACATCTCGCGCGCGGTGCGGGCGTGGATGTCCTCGCCGTGGGCGAAGGCTTCCCTCAAGCTCGCGACATCGGCCATGTGCGCCGCCAGCCGCAGTTCGATCTGCGAATAGTCCGCCGCCAGCAGCACATTGCCCGGTTCAGGCACAAAGGCCTCGCGGATCTGCCGTCCGATTGCGGTGCGGATCGGGATGTTCTGCAAGTTCGGGTCGGTTGAGGACAAACGCCCGGTCTGCGCGCCGACAAGGCTGTAGCTGGTGTGGACGCGGCCCGTCTGCGGATTGATCGCCTCTTGCAGTGCGTCGTCCAGGCCCAGCGCGCCGAAGCCGTCATGGCCTTCAATCCACGCGCAGGTTGCGCTGCACGCCCACGGCCCATTCACCGTCGCCGCCCAGGCCGAAGAGGCTGTTCGCGCCGCCATTGCCGTCGATGCGGTTGGCGAAGTTCTCGCGTTGCAAAAACTGCTGCACCTGAAGCGCACCTATCCCCAGGTCTTGCAGTTTAAGATTTGGGTTTTTAAAAATCTGCTGATCTTCCATGAGTTGTTCCAGCTTGTTTAGCCAAAGTTTAGCCTCTTCATCACTCAGCTTTTTAGCGGTAAGGCGAGCCGTATTTGGGAACAAATCGTCATTCTTTTTTCGGTTCAAAAGAATAAAAACACTGAGGTACAAAGCAAAAGAGAAAGTAATGGCCGCACTGATGTAAGGCAGCCCGCCCCAATAGGCCCACAGAAAGGCCGCAAAAATCAAAACATTGATG
>RDXA01000354.1 GCA_004292705.1 Sphingomonadales bacterium
CTCCAGCGCCTTGGCACGCACCGTGTGGGGCGGGTGGGGGCGCGAGATCAGCGAGAAACACGCGGCCGAGACCGGGCTCGATGTGACCGACCCGCACTTGAGGCGCGTGCTCAAACTCACCGAGCAGATGATTGGAATGCCGCGCCATCTGGGCCAACATGTCGGCGGGTTTATCCTCACCGAGAATGCGCTGACCGAGACGGTGCCGATCGGCAATGGCGCGATGCCCGAACGCTCCTTCATCGAGTGGGACAAGGACGATATCGACGCGCTCGGCATCCTCAAGGTCGACGTGCTGGCGCTGGGGATGCTGACCTGCATCCGCAAATGCCTCGATCTGCTGAGCGCGCACCACGGCCGTGCACTGACGCTGGCCACCGTCCCGCGCGAGGATCCCGAAACCTACGCGATGCTGCGCAAGGGCGATTCGCTCGGCGTGTTCCAGGTCGAGAGCCGCGCGCAGATGAACATGCTCCCGCGTCTGCGCCCGAGGGAGTTCTACGATCTCGCCATCCAGGTCGCGATCGTGCGGCCCGGCCCGATCCAGGGCGACATGGTGCACCCCTACCTCAAGCGCCGCCGGGGTGCGGAACCCGTCCAGATCCCAGCGCCCGCGCCCGAACACGGCCCGCCGGACGAGCTAACCAGCATCCTCGGGCGCACGCTGGGCGTGCCGATCTTTCAGGAACAGGCGATGAAGATCGCGCTGGATGCGGCCAAGTTCTCCAGTCTCGAAGCCAATCGCTTGAGGAAGGCGATGGCGACCTTCCGCAGCCGGGGTATGGTCGACGAGCTTCAGGACATGATGGTCGAACGCATGGTCGCGCGCGGCTATGACCGCGACTTCGCGCAGCGCTGCTTCAACCAGATCAGGGGCTTCGGCGAATATGGCTTCCCCGAAAGCCACGCGGCGAGCTTTGCCCAGCTGGTCTATGTGTCGAGCTGGTTGAAGTGCCACTATCCTGCCGCCTTTGCTTGCGGGTTACTCAATTCGCAGCCGATGGGCTTCTATGCCCCGGCCCAGATTGTGCGCGATGCGGCCGAGCATGGGGTGCGAGTGCTGCCGGTGGATGTGAACGCGAGTCTCTGGGATTGCACGCTCGAAGGCGAGGGGGAGCCATTCGCCCTGCGCCTTGGCCTGCGCCAGATCGATGGCCTTCCCGAACACGTCGCCGCCGCGCTGGTGAGCGCGCGTGAGGCGGGGGGGGCTTTCCGTGACATCGCTGATCTGCGTGCGCGGGGCGGGCTGTCGCCGGCGCATATCGAGCGGCTCGCCAGCGCTGATGCGTTTACCTCGGTGGGCCTTACCCGGCGTCAGGCCTTGTGGGATGCGAGGAGTCTCACCCCCATGCCCGACCTGCCGCTGTTTCGTGCTGCCGGAGTGCGTGAAGAGGGTGCGGAACGAACGATGATTCGCCTGCCCGCCATGCCGCTTTCGGAAGAGGTGGTGGCCGATTACCAGACCACGCGCCTCAGCCTGAAGGCGCACCCCATGGCCTTCCTGCGCGCCGATCTGGCCGCGCGCGGTTTCGTCCGCGCCGCCGATCTCAGGGCGCGCAAGTTTCGCAGCATGGTGCAGGTCGCAGGCGTGGTGCTGATCCGCCAGCGCCCCGGCAGCGCCAAGGGCGTGACCTTCATTACGCTCGAAGACGAGACCGGGGTGATCAATCTCGTGGTCTGGCCCGATCTCAAGGAAAAGCAGCGCAAGGTGGTGATGGGCGCGCGGTTGATGGAGGTGCGTGGGCGGGTGGAGTATGATGATGAAGTGATCCACGTGATCGCCGCACATATGACCGATGCGACCGTGCGGCTAAACGCGCTGTCCGACGACCTGCTCGACGCTCCGCTGGCCCGTGCCGACGAGGTCAACCGCCCGATGCCTGATCGCGGGCCGCCCATGGCCCGCGATCTGATCGACGAGCTTATGCCCCGGCCCAATGTAAGCGGACATCCACGTGATCACCGGATTTTGCCGAAATCACGCGACTTTCATTAGACTTGGCCGACGAACCTCAGTTCACTTCAAGCGCATATCCGGCTGAGCGCACGGTGCGGATCGGGTCTTTGGCACCGTCAACGCCAATGGCCTTGCGCAGCCGACGGATGTGGACGTCCACGGTGCGAAGTTCGATGTCCGAACCTGTCCCCCATACACCATCGAGCAATTGGCCACGGCTGAACACCCGACCCGGACTTTCCATGAAGAACTTGAGCAGGCGGTATTCGGTCGGCCCCAGTTGCAGCGCGCGTCCGCGGCGCTGGACCTTGTGCGCAACCGGATCGAGCTTCAAGTCGCCCACCTCGATGGTCTCACCTGCCAGCGCCGGTCGGATACGGCGCATTACCGCTGCGACCCGGGCGAGCAGCTCGCGCGGGGAAAAGGGCTTGGTCAGGTAATCATCCGCCCCGGTTTCCAGCCCGCGCACGCGATCATCCTCGGCCTCGCGTGCGGTAAGCATGATGATCGGGACGTGGGCAGTATCCTTGTCGCGGCGGAGGCGGCGGCACACCTCGATCCCGCTGGTGCCTTCGATCATCCAGTCAAGGATGATGAGATCGGGCACTTCCTCGGAAGCAAGCACCAGTGCTTCGTCTCCGTCGCCGGTGCAACGCACGGCATAGCCTTCATTCTGGAAACGGTATTCAAGCAGTTCGGACAGGGCCGGATCGTCTTCGACCAGCAGAAGTTTGGCAGCGGACATACGGAAGATGCCTCCTCAAGCCCGTTTATCCGGGCATCGCCCCTGCGCTATGTGTCACTTGCACGACAGTTTGATGAAACCGCACCCGCCAAGTTTTCAACAGCAGTGCAAGACGGCGTTGCAAGGAGCTTGCTTACCGATCGCCTTCAGGCGGGTAGACCCCGGTCGCCGCGAAGTGAACCATCTCGGCAACGTTGGTGGCATGGTCGCCGATCCGTTCGATGTTACGGGCAACAAAGAGCAATTGCGCCGCGCTCGAAATGGTTGAAGGGTTTTCGACCATATAACTGACAAGATTGCGGAAAATCGAGTTGTAGAAGCCATCGACCTTGGCGTCAGTGGCGATCACCTCGCGCGCCAGGTCCGGGTCGCGCGCGGCATAGGCGGTGAGCACGTCGTGGACCATCTCGCCCGCCAGTTCGCCCATGGTGGGCAGAAGGGTGAGCGGCTCGAACCGCGCACGGCCTTCGATCATCCCGGTGCGCTTGGCGATGTTCTTGGAATAGTCGCCGATCCGTTCCAGCACCCCGCCAATCTTGAGCGCCGCGATCACTTCGCGCAGATCGTCAGCCATCGGCGCGCGCAAGGCGATGATCCGGACGGCGAGCTTGTCGACCTCGGTTTCGAGCGCGTCGATCCTTTTGTCGCGCGCAACGACCTGCTCGGCCAGCACTTCATCGCCGCGCACCAGCGCGTCCAGCGACTCCGCGATGGCGACTTCGGCGAGGCCGCCCATCTCGGCAATCAACCCGCGCAGGCGGGTGATGTCTTCGTCGAAGGCCTTGACGGTATGTTCAGCCATCAGCCGTACCGCCCTGTAATGTAGTCCTTCGTCCGCTCCTCGATGGGATTGGTGAAGATTTCCGAGGTGGGGCCATATTCCACCATCTTGCCGAGGTGGAAGAAGGCCGTGCGCTGGCTGACGCGGGCGGCCTGCTGCATCGAGTGGGTGACGATCACAATGGCATAGCGGCCGGAAAGTTCATCGATCAGCTCCTCGATCTTGGCGGTGGCGATCGGATCGAGCGCGCTGGCGGGTTCATCCATCAGGATCACCTCGGGATCTACCGCAATGGCGCGGGCAATGCAAAGCCGCTGCTGCTGGCCGCCCGAAAGTGCCGTGCCCGAATCCTCCAGCCGGTCCTTGACCTCGTCCCACAGGCCCGCGCGGGTCAGCGAGCGTTCGACCACCACGTCGAGATCGGCCTTCTTTTCGGCAAGCCCATGGATCTTGGGGCCGTAGGCGATGTTCTCGTAGATCGACTTGGGGAAGGGGTTGGGCTTCTGGAACACCATGCCCACGCGCGCGCGCAGTTGGACGACGTCCATGCCGCTGCCGTGGATGTTCTCACCGTCGAGCTCGATCAGGCCCGTCACCTTGGCTGCCCCGATGGTGTCGTTCATGCGGTTGAAGCACCGCAGGAAGGTCGACTTCCCGCAGCCCGACGGGCCGATGAAGGCGGTCACATAATCGGGCGAAATGTCGAGCGACACATGGTCGATCGCCTTTTTCTCGCCGTAGAAGACACAGACGTCTCGCGCACGGATCTTCGCGCCTTCGTCAGCCATGTTGGGATGGATCACAGTCACCAGCGTTTCTCGAACTTGTTGCGGAGGTAGATGGCTAGGCCGTTCATGGCGAGCAAGAACACCAGCAGCACAATGATTGCGGCGCTGGTGCGTTCGACAAAGCCGCGGTCGATTTCGTCCGACCACAAGAAGATCTGCATCGGCAGAACGGTGGCGGGCGAAGAGAAGCCTTCGGGCGGGGTGGCAACGAAGATGCGCATCCCGATCAGGAGCAGCGGGGCGGTCTCGCCCAGCGCGCGGGCCATGCCGATGATCGTGCCGGTCAGCATTCCCGGGAGCGCCAGCGGCAGCACATGGTGGAACACCACCTGCACCGGCGACGCGCCGATGGCGAGCGCGCCGTCACGGATCGACGGGGGAACCGCCTTGATCGCATTGCGCCCCGAAATGACGATCACCGGCATCGTCATCAGAGCCAGTGTCATCCCCCCGATCAGTGGGGCAGAGCGCAGGTTCGGAAACAAGGCGAGGAACACCGCCAGGCCAAGCAGGCCGAAGATGATCGAAGGCACGGCCGCAAGGTTGCTGATCGACACCTCGATAATGTCGGTCCAGCGGTTCTTCGGCGCGTATTCCTCAAGATAGAGTGCCGAGAGCACCCCGATCGGGAAGGCCAGCACCAGCGTCACCAGCATGGTCAGCATCGAGCCCTTGAGCGCTCCCCAGATACCGACCGCTTGCGGGGTGGTCGCGTCCGAGCGGGCGAGGAAACCCCAGTCCCAGTTGCGCCCAAGCTTGCCCTTGTCTGCGAGTGTTCGGGCCAGAGCCTGCGTTTCTTGCGCCCCCTCGCCCTGAAGGCCCGCTGCCAACGCTGACGTGGTCGGCAGGCTGAAGGTCTCGCTACGGGTGATCAAGTCGGGATCTTCGGCCAATGCGGCAGCGACGTCGCGCCATGCGTCTTGCGAGATTTCGGCGGCGGCTTCCGGCCCTAACTGCTGTTCGGCAAAGAAGGTCACCACATCGGGGAGCCCTTGCATCTCCAATGTCTGCCCGGCGCTTGGCGCGGTCAACGAGGTTGCGTCACCGGTGATCCCGCTCGCAGGGAAATCGATGGTCACTTCCAGTTCGGCGCGCTGGAAACCAGCAATCCCGTTGACCAGCATGCTGCCGAGCAGAAACACCAGAACAGCAACCGAGAAGACGACCGCCCCGAGCCCAACGAGCCGGAAGTTACGCTCCGCCCGGTAGCGTTTGGCAAGGCGCTGTTCGAAGGCCGCCGTGCGCGTGGGGCCAACGGGCTGTGAAGTGGAAACAGCGGAAGGTGCCGAAGAAAAGGCAGAGGTACTCATTCGTAAGCCTCCCGGAACCGTTTGACGACGCGCAAGGCAATGAAATTGAGTGCCAGCGTCACCATGAAAAGGACGAAGCCCAACGCATAGGCGCTCAGCGTTGCCGGATGGTCGGTGCTTTGCTCACCGGTCAGCAGCTTCACGATCTGCACCGTAACCGTCGACATCGGCTCAAGCGGATTGGCGGTGAGATTGGCAGCCGGAGATGCTGCCATCACCACAATCATGGTCTCACCGATGGCCCGGCTGACCGCCAGCATTATGCCTGCCACAATCCCGGGTAACGCAGCCGGGAACAGCACGCGGCGAATCGTTTCGGACTTGGTTGCGCCCATCGCGAGGCTCCCGTCACGCATCGCGCCGGGAACAGCAGCCATTGAATCGTCAGCCATTGACGAAACGAAGGGAATGATCATCACACCCATAACAATCCCGGCCGCGAGCGCGCTTTCGGTCGAGGCGCTGGTAATGCCCACTGCTACTGCAGCGTCGCGGATCATGGGGGCAAGCGTCAAGGCAGCGAAATAGCCATAGACCACGGTTGGCACCCCCGCGAGCAGCTCGAGCAGCGGCTTGATCCAGGTGCGCACCCGCGGGTCCGCATATTGGGTAAGATAGATAGCACTCATCAGCCCGAGCGGGATCGCCACGATCATCGCAATGATCGCGCCTATGAACAACGTGCCCCAGAACAGCGGCACCGCGCCATAGCGGCTTGGGTCTACAGCATCAGGGCTGCTCATGGTGTCCGGCCCCCACTTGGTGCCGAGCAGGAAATCGAAGGGGGAAACCATGCCGAAAAACCGCACGGTCTCGAACACGAGGCTGACAAAGATACCCAGCGTTGTCAGGATCGCCACCAGCGAGGCCAGCATCAGGATCATCATCACTGTCTGCTCGACCCGGGTGCGCGCGCCAAACTGCGGGCGCAGACGCAGGAACGCGAGTATGCCTCCCGCCATCGCGATCAGGAGTGTCACGAGAATGCCCACGGTGTTGTAATGCGCCAGGGCATCGCGGAACGGCGCGATCAGCGGCTCGGCCTCATCGTTGAAAACGCCAGGCGCCTGCCCGAGCGCCACTGCGCGTGCTTCACCAATAAAGGCATCACGCTCGAACCCGAGCCCCGTAAGGCCTTGAGCGGCCGGGGAGGCTAGCACCGATTGCAGCACAAGTTGGGGGGCAAGAACCGACCATGCGACCACGAAGGCGAGAACTGGCAGCACCACCCACAGCGCGACATACCAGGCATGATAGATCGGGCGCGACGCCGGGCGCTGGCTCGGGTCGCTCGACTGGAAACTCCAGGCCTTGGCACGGCCGGCAAGCCAGCCGAGCAGGCCGAGGCCCAAAGCAATCAAGATCAACGTGATCGGCGACATGAATCAGACCTGCATTTCCTGCTGGGGATGCGCGTTCATAACCAGGCCGAGGCTTGTGCGAACGGCAAGGGGAGCGCGCCTCGGCACATAAGCCATGGCCGCGCCATGTTGAAGAAATAAGACACGTCTATGACACTTGTTGGGTTTCAGTAGGGCGCAGGGGCGCGTCATCGGCAGTCGCCTCGTCCCTCTCTTCCGCTGTGTCGGGCTCCGCAAGCGGGATGCGGACTACGACGCGGGTGCCCGTGCCGAGTTCACTGGTGATATCGAGTCGTCCGCGGTGCCGCTCAACAATGTGCTTTACGATTGCCAGACCGAGCCCGGTGCCACCTGAAGCGCGGCTGCGCCCCGGATCGGTGCGGTAGAAGCGGCGGGTGAGATGCGGGATCTGTTCCGGCGCTATGCCTTCGCCCTCGTCAATCACCGCAATCCGCGCCAGGTCGCCCTGCGCCAGATCGAGAACAACGGTCACTGGCGTGTCGTCCGCGCCATATTTCATCGCATTGTCAACGAGGTTGCGCACGACTTGCTCCAGTTGCTGCAGATCGCCGAACACCACCGGCTCTGCCTGAAGGTCAAGCTTCAGCCGTTCGATCCGTTGCGGGCCGGCGGCGTCGCGCGCTGCTCGCTCGACCAGTGAGGCCAGGTCGATCCGCTCGGTCGGCAGGTCATGCTTTTCAGCTTCTACCCGCGAAAGGCTCATCAGATCGCTCACCAGCGCGTGGAGACGTTGCGCCTCGCGCTCGATGATGCCGAGGAACTTGCGCGCGGTCGGCGTATCGAGTGTTCCATCGCCCTCCTGCAAAGTCTCGACATAGCCGAGGATAGCGGCAAGCGGCGTGCGTAACTCGTGACTGGCATTGGCCACAAAATCGGTATGCGCGCGGCTGATGTCGGCTTCTGCGGTCTGGTTGATGAATTCGAGCATCGCCAGCCGGTCGTCGATGGTCTGGCGGCTGATCTGCCAGATATCCCCGCGCCGAACGAGTCCGCGGACAATCGCTTCGCTCTGGCGGCTCTCGCCGAGGAGCGAAACTGCTTCGGGCTGGCGCAAAGCGACGCGCGTATCCTGACCGATGACGTGCGGCCCCAGCATCTTGCGGGCCGCACGATTGGCAAGCGCGATGGTGTTGCGCTCGGTGATAATCAACGGGATGGATGAATTCTCGATGAGGTCGCGGATCGAATCGATGGTCAACCGCTGTTTGACACTGGCTTTGGGCGGCTCTGGCGGGCGACCAGCGGCAACCAGCAGGGAGCCGACCCATACCGTCAGCACGGCAAGCGCGATAACGGCATCGATCCCGAGAAGCAGCAACGCCACAAACGTCACCGCCGCAAGGCTGATCCCGGCGATGGGGATGTTCTGGCCGCTGCCCATGGACTATGGCCTTACAGCGAAGCTCAGCATGATGAAAGACGCAGGCTTGGCAAGGCGTACGAAAAAGGACGGCCAGACCGAAGCCTGCCGCCCTGTTCAATCGCACCAAAAGTGGTGACCCCTACGGGAATCGAACCCGTGTTTCAGCCGTGAAAGGGCCGCGTCCTAACCGCTAGACGAAGGGGCCGTCGCGAAAGCGAGAGCGCGCCTTTAGGGGGGTGTTTCGGGACGGTCAAGCTCCGTTTTCTGAAGCCCAAGCGAAATCTTCGCTCCGGCCTGCCTCAATCGGCAAAGGCGGCATCTTCGAGTTGCAACTCTGCGGCCGGACGGCTGCCCCAGTCATCGATCCGCGCACGTCCAGCCAGGTGGAACAGGCGGCCCTTGCTGCGGTGGAGCAGGGTCTGCGCCATCTCAGTCTCTGCCGCGCGAAAGGCAATTGCCTTGAAGCTGCGTCCATCATTGCCGCTGGCAATCACGCGAAGGTGATCCTTGCCTACGATATCTGCCTTGATGATCCGCACCGGCCCCACCGCCACGCGGGGAGCAGGCCAGCCTACACCATAGGGCCCGGCCGCTTCCAAAGTCGCGACAAGCTCTGGTGTGAGGCCTCCCGGCGCCAATGCGAGATCAAGCAGCATTGCCGCGCCGGCGCGGGCACGCTCGACATCGCGTGCCAACCGCTCATCGAGAAATCCGGCGAAATCGCCAAGGCGCGCAGGTTCAATGGTCAGACCTGCGGCCATGGCGTGTCCTCCGCCTGCCACCAGCAGTCCGGCTTCCCGCGCGGCGATGATTGCGGCACCCAGATCGACCCCGCTGATCGAGCGGCCCGATCCTTTCCCCTGCACATCATCCAGCGCGATCACCACCGCAGGTTTACCGGTCTTCTCCTTGATCCGCCCGGCAACGATCCCGATCACTCCGGGATGCCAGCCATGGCCCGACAGCACTTGCACCGCCATATTGTGCTGCCCGGCAAGCTGCGCCTCGGCCGCCTCCTGAACCTCGGCTTCGATCGCACGCCGCTCCTCGTTGAGCTGCGACAGTTGCGCGGCGATGCTGCGCGCCTCTTCCGGATCGGTTGTGGTCAGCAACCGCACGCCCAAAGTTGATTCGCCGATCCGGCCACCGGCATTGATCCGCGGCCCCAAGGCAAAGCCCAGATCGCTTGCCTGCGGCGCGCGGCTCAATCGGCTTGCATCCATTAGAGCCGCCATCCCGATCCGCTCTCGCCGGGCGAGCACTTTCAGCCCCTGCGCCACAAAAGCGCGGTTAAGGCCGTGGAGCGCGGCGACATCAGCCACCGTGCCGAGCGCCACCAAATCGAGCAAGCCCATCAGATCGGGCTCGCGGCGGTGTTCACCAAACCAGCCCTTTCCGCGCAAGCTCCGCACCAGAGCCACGGCCAAGAGAAATGCCACGCCCACTGCCGCCAGATGGCCATGGGCCGCGCCGAGATCGCTTTCGTCGAGCCGGTTGGGGTTGACCAGCGCAGTTGCCGGAGGAAGCTCGGGCGAACACTTGTGGTGATCCACCACGATCACATCCACCCCCACACCGCGCGCCATGCCGAGCGCTTCATGCGCCATTGCCCCGCAATCGACCGTGACGATCAACTGCGATCCGCTTTCGGCCAGCCGCACCAGCGCCTCGCCACTCGGCCCATAGCCTTCAAGCAGGCGGTCGGGAATGTAATAGCCCGCCTCCAATCCAAGCTGGCGCAGCAATTCCACCAACAGCGCCGCGCTCGTCGCGCCATCAACATCGTAATCGCCGTAGATCGTCACTCTTTCGCTGGCCATCACACTGAGCGCGAGGCGTTCGGCGGCGATGTCCATGTCGCAGAAGGTCGAAGGGTCGGGGAGAAAGGCGCGCAAGGTCGGTTGGGCATGGCGCGCCAGATCATGCTCGGCGACGCCCCGAGACAGCAGCAGCTGGTCGAGGATCGAGTGTTCAAGCCCGGGCGGGCTGCCCGATCCGTCTCCGTCCAGTTCCATGTTGCCGCCGCGCCAACGCCAGGCCTTGCCCGAAAGCGAGGTGGCAACGCCGAGCACCGGTGCAAAGCCGGGCGGGGAAATTGGACGGGACGCCATAAGGGTCAGATAGCGCAACGGAAGGAACACTGACAGGTGCGCGCTGTTGACAATCGACAGGCGTGCAGGCCAGCCTTCGCTCATGCCCGCCGACGCCGCCGAACCCCGTCTGTTGATCCTCTGGCACAGCCGCACTGGTGCGAGTGGTGCTTTGGCGCAGGCGGCGGCCAACGGCGCTGGAAGCGCGGCCATACAAGTCTGCGCGGCTGATGCTACGCCCGAGATGCTGCTGGCTGCGGACGGTTACGTCTTTTGCTGCCCGGAAAATCTCGGCACAATGAGCGGACTGATGAAGGAGATGTTCGACCGTAGCTATTATCCGGTCCTCGGCCGGATCGAAGGGCGCCCTTATGCCACAATCATTGCCGCCGGATCAGACGGAGAGGGAGCCCAGCGCCAGATTGACAGGATCGCAACCGGCTGGCGCTTGCGGCGCGTGGCCGAGCCGGTGATCGTCAACTTCGGTGCCCAGACCCCTGAAGCGATCGCCGCGCCCAAGCAGGTGCCGGTCAAGGCGATAGCGGCAGCGCACACAATTGGTGCCACGCTGGCCGAAGGACTTAGGCTCGGCCTGTTCTAGGGAATGCTCCAAAACGGGCCATCTCAGCCCATTGGGGACTCGACGGGTTCAGGCAAACACGCCAAATGTAGCTTGGGGATTGTGGAATTAATCACGACACTTACGACAGGAGGCCGGACGATTTCACAGTTGCAGCGCGCTCAAGTTGCCGAGCTGCTTCTGCTGTTTGCCAAGGGCAAGCGGCCCGATCGCCATGCGATCAGGGTTCTGGCAGGTCGCCTCCCGACATTGATCGTCAGTCATGATCCGCTAGCGGATGATGCACCCCATGCTGAGGCCTTATGGCCGGGCCAGCTGCACTGGCTCGAGCTTCTGCGTGACGGGCTGACTTTCGACTTGAGCGGGCTCGAACCCGGTCCCGCGGGGGACTTTCCGCAGCTTGTCCATCGTTTCGATCTGCCGACAATGCCGGCAGACAGCGAGTTCGAGCCGATGTCGTTACGCCTGGGGCCGCATCTAGAAGCCGGGGGCAACAGCATGTCGCTGATGCGGGGGCTGATGGCCGTGGCTTGCGATATGGTCCGCCAGTTCGAGGATCTGGCTGCGGTAGTCTGGGGTCCGGCCCAGACCGCCATCGGGCGGCGCTTTTTCGAGTCCACCACCAGCGCCTGGCTTGATGGTGGGCCGTTTCCGTCTCTTGGCCTCACCGCTTTTGTGGAAACGCCCGACGGCGCGCTGGAAAGCGTCGGCCTTGGCTTCTGGATCGGGCAGGAGCTCAGGATCGAACCGCCGCTGAGCAGCGATCGCGTTGCTGCCACACGCCTTGGCATTCGCTTGGTCAACCACCTCGTGATGGCAGGTGAGATCACGGAAGATCACCGGATCATCGCGGCAGACGGAACGCGCCTTGTGTTGAAGCCTTCTTGTGGCAGCACGATCATAAGTGTGCTGCGCGAATGACATGTCTGCATGGGTTCCAGATGGCAGTTTGAAAGTGATTGCGTTTCGTTTGGTCAATGCCCGCGGCAAGGCTGGTTATGATCCGGGTCTGCAACGCCATCACCTGCTGCCCCGGCAACTGCTGACGCAGCGCTGCTTTGGGCGAATGTTTGCAGAGCTCGGACTTCCCCGTGTCGGCTTCGACGATTTCCGCCGCAATGGATTGCTGCTGCCCGCAACCGAGAACGCGTCTGTGCGTACCGGAATGCCTCTCCACCGAGGTCCTCACCGGCGTTACAACGAAGCGGTCATCGCCCGGGTCGGGCGGATCGAGGTGGGCTGGTCCTCCGCCCGGCAACAAGACCCCGAAGCGGCCTTGGTCGAGGCGTTAATGCGGCTGGACCTTCTGCAAGGAGCGCTGCGGCGACAATTGCTGGCACAGCGCCGGCGGGTCTTGCTCAATCGCAAGGACCCGCTCGGCGCCGGCTTTGACTTCACCGAGCTCGACGCGATGGCTGAAATCCTGTGGGCAGCAGAATAGGTCTTATTCAGCCGCTTCTGCCATTGCGCTCCACGGGGTGTAGCCCGAATTGGCCAGCAGCTGCGCCTTGGCCGCGTGATATTCGCGCTCGAAGCGGGCGACCAGATCCTCGACCGTGCCCACTTCCTTAATGGTGCCGATGCCCTGTCCCGAACCCCAGATATCCTTCCATGCCTTGGCCTTGGTGTTGCCGCCGCTGCCGAAGTTCATCTTGCTGGGATCGCTTTCAGGGAGGTTGTCGGGGTCCATCCCCGCTGCCTCGATCGACGAGCGCAGGTAGTTGCCGTGCACCCCGGTGAAGAGGTTGGTGTAGACAATCCCTTCCGAGGAGCCTTCGACGATGCCGTTCTTGTAGCCATCGGCAGCATTGGCTTCCCGGGTGGCGATGAAGGCACTGCCGGCATAGGCGAAGTCGGCGCGCAGGGCCTGCGCGGCAAGGATCGTCGCCCCGTGCCCGACCGCGCCAGAGAGCGCCACCAACCCGTCAAACCACTCGCGGATTTCCTGCATCAGCGCGAAGGGCGAGAGCGCGCCCGCGTGTCCGCCAGCGCCTGCTGCCACCGGGATCAGACCGGTTGCGCCCTTTTCAATCGCCTTGTGGGCGAAGCGGTTGTTGATGACATCGTGCATCGTCACGCCGCCCCAGTTGCGCACCGCGGTGTAGATGTCCTCGCGCGCGCCCAGCGAGGTGATGACCATCGGCACCTGCCACTTTTCACACGTGGCCATGTCGGCATCGACGCGGTCGTTGGTCTTGTGGACGATCTGGTTGACGGCATAGGGCGCGGCCGGACGATCCGGGTGCGCGCGGTTGTGAGCCGCCAATTCCTCGGTGATCTGGTGGAGCCATTCATCCAGCTGCGGTTGCGGGCGGGCATTCAGAGCCGGGAAGCTGCCGATGATCCCCGCTTTGCACTGTGCAATCACCAGTTCGGGGCCGGAGACGATGAACAGCGGTGACCCGATCAGCGGCAGGCGCAGGCGATCGAACGGAGCGGGAAGGGGCATGGGTTTCTCCTGAAAACGTGTCTTGGCTCAACCAGCGTCTCTAACGCGGGTTCCTGCACTGCCAAGCGTGATTTTGGTGAGCCTCAGGCAAGCAGATGTTCGATCCCGTAGAACCGCGCCGCGGTCCCCGCATAAAGCGCCGCCTTCTCGTCCGCGCTGGCCGATCGGGTGAGGTGCTTGAAGGCGTTCCACAGCACCGCGTAATCCGCGCCCCAGTAATCGACCGGGTAGTTGCTCTCGAACATGGCGCGCTGCGGCCCGAAGGCTTCGATACAAGTCTCGATGTAGGGCCGCCACAGCGCCGCCAAATGCTCCGAGCCATGGCCTGCGGCAGGCCCGTCCTCCGGCAGAGCGCAAAAAGCCATGGCAAGACCACCCAGCTTCACCACCACATTATCGCATTGCGCCAGTTCGCGGATGTTGTGACGCCATGTGTCGAACCGTTCGTGCAAGCGCCCCTTGTAAGCCGACACCCCGACCGGCGTGCCGCAGTGGTCGAGGCAGATCGGCTGATCGGGGAAGGCGCGCGCCAAGTCGATCACGTCAGGCAATTGCGGTTCCAGCACCCAGGCGTCGAAGGTCATCTTGCGCTTGCCAAGCTCGGCAAAGCCTTGGCGGAACATCTGATCGCTATAGAGGCCTTCCGGATGGTGGAAGGGCGGGCCGAGCACATTGGCATCGGCATCCCACGCCCCCGCATGGCGGATCCCCTTGAACCGTCCGGGAGCGGCGGCGTGCAAGGCATCGAGCACCGCGCCAGCCTCGCTCCCGCGCATCAGATCGGCATGGCCGACAATCCCCGCGCAATAGCGTGACGGACCATACAGTCCGCTCGCCGATTGCGCTGCAACCCCGTTCACGAATTCGACCTCGCCCACCGGCTTCAGGGCATCGCCGTAAGCCCCGTTGTAGAAGGCACCGCATTCCATGAAGACCGTGCCGACGATGTTGTGGCCGGTGGTCAGATGGGCATGAAGCTGATCGAAGGTGTAGTGCGCATTGTCCACCAGCGCGGCGATGAAGTGGTGCCGCGGCTCGGGGAACATCCCCAGCATGGCGCGCAAGTCCCACAGGTGGTGGTGCGGATCGATGATCGGCAGATCCGGTTCGAGAATCGGTTCGGGCGCGATGGTTTGGTTCATGCTTCTCTCCCTTCGGGCGCGTGTTGGAGACACATGAGACACTGTCCAGGAACAGAAAACCCTGCCTCCCGCGCCGCTTTGTCAAATCCAGACCTAACGGGAGGGCAGGGCCGCGTCATGCCCTATCTGATAGAGACCCGCCCGCCAGTAGGAAACCGCCTCAGTCGACCACCCGCACATACAAATGCCAGGTCGCATGGCCCAGCACCGGCAGCGCCACCATCAGCCCGAGAAACCCCGGCAGCATCGCCAGGAACAGCAGCGCAGCGATCAGGACGGCCCAGCCGAGCATAACCGCGAAATTGCGGCGCACCGCTGTCAGGCTGGTGATGATCGCGGTGAGAAAATCGACCTTGCGCTCGACCAGCAGCGGCAGGCTGATCACGGTCATGGTGTAGAATGCGAAGGCCATGATGGCGCCGACAGCGCTCCCCACCGCCAGCATCGCGAGGCCTGCCGGAGACAGCAGGGCGTCGAGCGATTCCCCGCCCATGCCGCTTTCCGCCATGAACACGGCAAAGATTGCGTGGGCGACAATCATCCAGAACGAGAAGGCGACAAACACGATCACCCCCATCGAGAGGATCTGGTCATCCCCGTGCCCCTTGAGGGCGCCCAGCACCGCCCGCCAGGTGAGCACCTCGCCTGCCGCCCGGCGGCGGCTGGCCTCATAGAGCCCCACAGCGATGAAGGGTGCAACCAGCGGGAAACCCGCAATGGCCGGGATGAGCCAGGTCAGGTTGCCGCCGGTCATCGTTGTCCACCCGATCACCAGGCCCGCAAGGACATAGACCCCGCCGAAAAACAGGCCGAAGCGGGGCATGGCGACGAAATCGCGCCATCCGGCCGCGAGCGATGCGGTGAGATCATGCCAAGCCAGATCACTCGCCACCTGCGGCGTGGCTGGCGCGGCGAGCGCAACCGGGTTGTCCTGCCTGGTGGTCATGACAGCGATCTCCTCCCCACGCTGCAGGTTGCGCCCAAAAACATCGCTGCGCAAGGGTAGCGCGGATCAGGTCACGACGGATGCCACAGCTGAATTTGCGGCCGAGAGTACCGCACGCACGCTGGCGGTGGCGATATCCTCGTCGATCCCGCAGCCCCAGATGGTGCGCCCATCGGTGCTGCGGCATTCGAGGTAGGCTGCCGCGCGTGCGTCTGTCCCGGCACCCAGCGCGTGTTCGGTATAGTCGATCACCTCGAGTTCAACCCCAAAGGCTTCGCGCAGGGTTCCCATGACGCTGGAGATTAGCCCGTTGCCGCGCCCCGAGACGCTCTGTTCCGCGCCTTCGACCGCGATGGTGCCGGCGAAAATCCGGGTGCCGTCAGAGGCACGGCTTTCTTCGTAACGGACGAGCTGGAAATGCTTGGGGCTGATCTTGACGTGGTAGGCGCGGCGGAACGCGTCCCAGAT
>RDXA01000007.1 GCA_004292705.1 Sphingomonadales bacterium
GCGCCTGCTGCACCGCCAGCCCTGCACTCATGATCCTTCTCCCGGCCAAAGCAGGCGCGGATCGGCCAGGCCATCGCCGGTCAATTCTGCCATCGGCCCCTTGGCCCAATCGATGATGGCGTCCGAAATTTCGGCGACCACGATCTGCGCGCTCGCCCCCAGCTTAGCCGCCGCCGCGCGGTAGGTGAAGCCCATGCCATATCCGCCGATCAGGATGCGGGCATTGTCCTTGCCCAGCCGGTCGATGGTGAGATCGGCCAGTTGCTCTTCGGAAAAGCGCATCCGCGTGCTCATCAGCTCGTTGCGCCCCATCACGATCATGAAGTGACCGGCGTGGGTGTAGAGTTCGAGGAGCACGCCATCCTCGATCTGGGCGGTGTCGATCAATTCGCGCTGGAGCATGGTCAATATTCCAAAAACAAGGCCGCCCGGATCGCTCCGGGCGGCCGATGTTCATACCTCGGATGAGGCGTTTAGTCCTTGAGGAAGTCGGGCAGGCCGGCCGGGCCGCTGTCACGCTCTCGGCCACCACGATCGCCGCCGCGGCCACCGCGATCACCGCCGCGACCACCGCCGCCGCCGTTGGGCCCGCGACGATCACCGCCGCGATCCGGACGATCACCGCGCGGTTCACGCGGTTCGCGTGCCGGACGGGTATCTTCCAGCTCGGCGCCGGTTTCCTGATCGACGACGCGCATCGACAGGCGAACCTTGCCGCGCTGGTCGATTTCGAGCACCTTGACCTTCACTTCCATGCCTTCGGAGACGACATCGGTGGGCTTTTCGACCCGCTCGTTGCGCATTTCCGAGACGTGGACGAGGCCGTCCTTGCCGCCCATGAAGTTCACGAAAGCGCCGAAATCGACGATGTTCACGACCTTGCCGTTGTAGATCTTGCCGACTTCGGCTTCCTCGACGATGCCGAGGATCCACTTCTTCGCCGCTTCGATCTCGTCGACATTGCTGGACGAGATCTTGATCACGCCTTCATCGTCGATGTCGACCTTGGCGCCGGTTTCGGCGACGATCTCGCGGATCACCTTGCCGCCGGTGCCGATGACTTCACGGATCTTCGACTTGTCGATCTGGATCGTCTCGATGCGCGGGGCGTGCTTCGACACTTCGGTGCGGGCACCGGTCAGGGCCTTGGCCATTTCACCCAGGATGTGCTGGCGACCGGCCTTGGCCTGTTCCAGCGCCTTGGCCATGATTTCCTGCGTGATGCCGGCAACCTTGATGTCCATCTGCATCGTGGTGATGCCGTTCTCGGTCCCGGCGACCTTGAAGTCCATGTCGCCGAGGTGGTCTTCATCGCCGAGAATGTCCGACAGGACGGCGAATTCGTCACCTTCGAGGATCAGGCCCATGGCGATGCCAGAGACCGGAGCCTTCACGGGGACGCCTGCGTCCATCATCGACAGACACCCACCGCACACCGTCGCCATCGAGGACGAGCCGTTGGACTCGGTGATGTCGCTGAGAACGCGGATCGTGTAGGGGAAGTCTTCCTTCGACGGCAGCACTGGATTGAGCGCGCGCCATGCGAGCTTGCCGTGACCGACTTCGCGGCGACCCGGAGCGCCGAAGCGGCCCACTTCACCGACCGAATAGGGCGGGAAGTTGTAGTGCAGCATGAAGCTGGTGTAGCTGAGGCCTTCCAACCCATCGATCATCTGCTCGGAATCCTTGGTGCCGAGCGTGGTGGTGCAGATCGCCTGGGTTTCGCCGCGGGTGAACAGCGACGAACCATGGGTGCGCGGCAGGAAGCCGACGATCGCTTCGATCGGGCGCACCTGATCAAGCTTGCGGCCGTCGATGCGCTGACCATCCTTGAGGATCGCCCCGCGCACGATTTCGGCTTCGAGCTTCTTCATCAGCTTGCCCGCGACCATCTGGGTCTGGCCGCCTTCGTCCGCGAACGCCGCCTTGGCCTTGGCCCGGGCTTCGTTGAGCATGTTCGAACGGGCCGACTTGTCAGTGACCTTGTAAGCGGCCGCGATATCGCCGCCGATCAGGTCCTTGAGCTTGGCCTTCATGTCAGCGGTGTTGTCGCTGAGATCAACAGTCCAGGGATCCTTGGCGGCCTGTTCAGCGAGGCTGATGATCGCGCCGATCACATTGCGGATCTCGTTGTGCGCAAACATCACCGCGCCGAGCATCACTTCCTCGGTCAGTTCCTTGGCTTCGGATTCAACCATCATCACCGCGCTTTGCGTGGCGGCAACGACCAGGTCGAGCTGGCCTTCGGCCAGTGCCTTGTCCTGCTTCGGGTTGAGGACATATTCGCCGTCGATGTAGCCGACGCGCGCAGCGCCGATCGGGCCCATGAAGGGCACGCCGCTGATGGTGAGCGCTGCCGAGGCCGCGATCATCGCAACGATATCCGCTTCGGTTTCGCCATCGAACGACAGCACCTGACAGATAACGTTGATTTCGTTGTAGAAGCCTTCGGGGAACAGCGGGCGGATCGGACGGTCGATCAGGCGGCTGGTCAGCGTTTCCTTTTCGGTCGCGCCGCGTTCACGCTTGAAGAAGCCGCCCGGGATACGTCCGGCGGCCGAGAACTTTTCCTGATAGTGGACGGTGAGCGGGAAGAAGTCCTGCCCTTCCTTCACGGACTTGGCCGCGGTCACGGCGCACAGCACCACGGTTTCGCCATAGGTGGCGAGCACAGCGCCATCGGCCTGACGGGCAATACGCCCGGTTTCCAGAGTGAGGGTCTTGCCGCCCCACTCCAGCGATACGGTTTTCGTGTCGAACATTGATTTTCCTTTTGACCCGCGCGGCCACATTGCCGGGCGGGGCCTCATGTGCCGGGGAAACAACCGTCCCGGTCCGGTGCGGAGCGCTTCGGCCCCAAGGCGGAGCAGACCGGATGTCTGCCAAGCCCCATATGCAAAAAAGGCGGCCCCTTGGAGCCGCCCTTCCCGCTAAACTCTTACTTGCGCAGGCCCAGCTTCTGGATCAGCGCGTTGTAGCGCTCGACATCCTTCTTCTTGAGGTAGGCGAGCAGCGTGCGACGCTTGTTGACCATCATCAGAAGGCCGCGGCGCGAGTGGTTGTCCTTGTGGTGATCCTTGAAGTGCTCGGTCAGGTTGCGGATGCGCTGCGTAAGGATCGCAACCTGCACTTCGGGGCTGCCGGTGTCCTTGGGATCACGGGCATTGTCAGCAATGATTTCCTGCTTGGCTTCGGCGGTCACCGACATAGTACGTCTCTTTCTTACTCAGCGACATCGGGAAGGTTGAAACCCCTGACGACCGTGGCCGTCCCATCCGTGATTTCCAT